>JBAZEV010000242.1:0-2506 GCA_041653695.1 Bathyarchaeia archaeon | reverse complement strand
AATTACTGGAAATAGCTGTTGCTGTAGGCTGCCCAAACACTTGCCTGCGGTATTGTCCTCAAGAAGTTTTAAACAGGGCATATGGAAAAGGTGTTAGAGTGATGAGTTTTGAAAGCTTCAAGAAGATACTTTCTACTGTGCCAAAAACTGTTTACTTAGATTTTGCGGGATTAACTGAGCCTTTTATTAATCCAGATTTTGTTCGTATGGCTCAGTATGCAAGTGAAAACGGTTTTCAGTTTGGCGTAAAAACAACTTTGGTTAATGCAACGGTTGAAAGTATTAAGGCTGTAGCTGAAACAAAACCATGCTGCGTTTTTATTCATATCCCAGATGGAACAAATTTTGTTGCTCCAGACAATAGCCTTTATCGTGAGGCTTTGGTTGCAGGCTTCAAGTATTTCCGAAACGCTGAAACAAGCGTTATGAATGACCTTTTTACAACTAATAATCGGGAAACCACAGTTAGAGGAGAGGCTAAAACTCGTAGTGGTGCTGGCTGGTGTTATAGGCGTGAGCACCCTCAGATGGTTGTTTTCCCTGATGGTAGAGTGGTGATTTGCTGTATTGACATGGGGCTTAAGCATGTTGTCGGCAACTTGCTAACTGAACCCTACAGTGTTTTGAGATGGCGGTTTGTTTCAAAGAAAAGTTATCCGATTTGTGCTGAATGCAGTTATAATGTGGCTGCTTGGCGTTTTCACTTGCGAAAAATATTGCGTGAACCACGCCTGTTTTTGGGTCATCAACTGCCCTTGTGGAAGGAGTCGGTTTAAAATGGTTTCTGTAACGTTTGTTTCAACTTGGAATAGTCGATGCGGAATAGCTGTTTACAGTAAATTGTTGGTTGAGCAACTTAAGCGTTTGGCAGATGTACAAATTATTGAGGTTTCTGGTGGAGCACTAAAGTTTTTTTGGAAAGGCTTGCGTGTTGCAGGTTACGGCGGCATAGTGCATGTTCAGTTTTCCCTTGGCGTTTTTCCTGCGCTCAAAGTTTGCAAGAGAATTGAGCTTGTTGATTTTGGGGCTTACCTATTCTATCACGGTTTAAAACTAAGGGGAATTAAGCCTGTTTCAACTATCCATGAAGTGCCAGACACTTCAGTTTTAAACGGCAAAATAGGCGGCTTCTACATGAAGCGCCTGCTAAATTTAGTGTTCAATTATTCTAAACGCCTGATTGTTTTAACAGAAAAAGCTAAAGCTGACTTGATAACTGCTTACGGGGTTGACGCTGAAAAAATCTTTGTAATCCCATTAGGATGCCTAGAAAACCCAGTGACTCCAGATAAGGCTGAATGCAAAAGGCGTTTGGGTCTTGAGGACAAAACTGTTCTGTTGGCTTCAGGCTTTGTATCTTGGAATCACGGTTTAGACCTAGCCATTTCTATTCTGCCTAAACTGCCTGCTAACGTTCACTTAGTTATCGCTGGAGGCAACCGCACAAACGACACTTTAAAATATTACCAAAACCTAAAAGGAACGATTAACTCTTTTGGCTGCGCTGGCAGAGTATGTTTTGTTGAAGATTACCCGTTACCAAGCCATGTCTGGGGGGCCGCTGACGTTGCCGTGTTGCCTCATCGTGTTGCTAAAGAGTGTTTGACGTTGAGGTTTCATGTTTCCTATGGCACTCCCATAGTTGCCTCTGACATTGAATGCTTCAAATCTATCAATGATATGTATGGTTGTCTTGAGCTTTTTAGTTCAGGAAACAGTTTTGACCTTTACTGTAAGCTTGAGCGTGTCTTGCAGGATTCAGGTTACAGAGAGTCTTTGGGGGTTATGGGTGAAAGGTTGCGTTTTGAAAATAGGTGGAGCGTTATTGCTGGGCGGCATTTTGGAGTTTATCAGGCTGATGTGGGGGCTTCCAATTCAGTAACGGCAAAAAGAAGGACACAACAATGACAAAACTTTGTATAGACTTATGCGCCGGAAAACAAGGCGGTTCTCAAGCATTCACAGACTACGAAGTAATAACCATTGACATTGAAAAGAAATTTAAACCAACAATCATAGCAGACGTTAACCATTTACCATTAAAGAAAAAACTTAGTCCCGATGTGCTGTTAATGTGGCCGCCATGCGACCAATTCAACCTTATGTCTAACCAATGGCCTAAAATTGGAATCAAAGAAGCTTTAACCCTTGTCGGTTCCTGCCTTGAAGCGGTTAATCATTTACAGCCTAAGAAATGGTTGCTTGAGAATCCTAAAGGGCGCTTACGTTGGTTCATTGGCAAACCAACACAAACGATCTACTATTCTGATTATGACTTTAACTATAAAGCCCAAAAACCTACGGACCTTTGGGGAAACATTCACCTGCCTATGCCTAAAGGTGTTCGCAGACCAAGAACAAAACTGAACGGCAAACATACACCCAATTTCTATAAAAGCTTTGGTTCTAATCCGGCTGAAAACGCTAAGGTTCCGTTGGGTGTTTCTCAAGCTATCTTGGAGGCTTGCAATTAATGTTTTTCATATCGTCAGAGGTTAAGAGCAAA
>JBAZEV010000241.1:0-2517 GCA_041653695.1 Bathyarchaeia archaeon | reverse complement strand
ATGTAAACTGGGATTCCAAGACAGTACCGTGCGAAAAAGATTTCCTGTGACGTGCCGATTCCCCAACATGGTTTCTCGCCAACGTAAGCGGGCAAAAATGCCACAACCAAGTCGCTGTCAATTATTTCCTGCAAGTCTTTAACAACAACTTGTTGGCACACGTCATCGTCATCTGGATTCTGCAGCAACTTGATAGTTAATTCATGGTCAAACGGGTTAACCCACGTCCAATCGTGGAATTCACGTTCAAGATAGCAGTAAAACAACTTGCTTAAACCGTCAAACTCGCTATCAAACGGATGCGATTGATATACGACGGGCTTGTTTTTTTGGTTCAATTAGGATTCCTCATTATTTTGATAACTCGTGAGCAACGTGTCGCCTTTCATGTAACTCAAAATTTGCTTGTAGGGCAACTGTAAAATGCGACTGGCGATGGATGCCATCTTTTCTTGATATTCGGATGCGTCAATCTTGTGATGTTTACCGTCAAAACAAAGTGTGGGCACGTACCCGCTTTTGCAAACATAGTAATTCACTTTGTCACCCCACTGCACGGGCGCACCCATAGTTTTCAGTTGACTAATCAAATGGCTGTACATCGTGGTTTTATCGTAGTCTTCAGGACGCTTCGACAGAGTAGTGTATTGAACAAAATCTTTAGCGGGGTAACAACTAATCTTTTTAGCATTCCATTTGCGAACAGTTGCAATAGCGTCGCCACCATCAAATAGTGTTTGGGCTAAGTCGTCAACGAAATGGTCAACTATTACGCTAATGCCCCTGGAAAGCACGCTACTGCCATGCTTAGTGATTTTGCCTTTATCGTCTTTGAGAATGTAGCTTTTAGCCGCTGGATTACCTTTAATGTCCTCTAAAATTATCATGCCCTGGACATCTTCGGTTTCTTGTTCAATCAAAGCTGTTTCAAAGCATTCAGGTAACAAATCAGAGGCTTTAAAGCAAACAGGCTTGTTTTCAACGTAGAAATAGCCATCAGTATCCACATTGAGTAGTAAATTGCCAACGGACTCTTCTTTAGCCATGCTACTATCAATTAACAATCGTGGAATAGCTGTGTCTAAAATGGCTATGAGTACGTTGCCGTAATTGGCAAACTTCATTCCATTGTAGCCAAAAAACAGGTTTCCGACTAATTTGTAAGCGATTTGTTCACTGTTAAATTTGGGGTCGCCTGTTTGTTTCCAATGTTCTTTGCTAACACTGCGTTTCTCGGTAATATCGTCGAGGACTTGACGCATAACACCTTTTTTGGACAAGTCAATTTTGATTACTACTTGTCCATTAATTTCATCTGGAACCTCAACGATGCAAAAATCTTTATGAGGTTCAAAACGGTATTTTCCAGTGTACGGATAAATGGCTACTAAACTAACGGTTTCAGGCGAAAGATTTAGCGCTCGATTAATGGAAACATACATTGACTTGAAATCTTTATGCTTCACATTTTTAGTGTAAACTCCACTTCGGAAGCATCTGGGTTCAGCGCCTTGAAACGCTTTTCTGCCTGGCACAAAAAACTGTGGAAAACGTTCACAGTTAGCGCCATCACTAACAATATTTTCTGCAGCCAATGCCCTACCAAGCACAATGTTGGACATGTGTGAAGGCGCACGTTGCACAACCATGTCAAGTGGAATATCCAAATATTCAGCAAGAATCCACAACACTTGCAGGTAAATCAAAACAACATTGTAAGTTATTTCGGCGTCAGAAAGATTGTAAGCTTTTAACTCTTCAAGAACCAAATCTTTCATGTGGTCATAATCAATTTCGATCGGGTTCATTCCGTAGTGGCGGGCTGTCTCTTTTAAGCCACGAGTCTTTAAACCAGAAAGCGTCAACGTGTAGTCAGCGTCCACTTCTTTGTGAACATCAAAAGGCACTCGTCCACGAATCAAAACAGTATGTTCAATTCTACCTTTACCCTGTTTTTCAAACTCTTTCTTGAGAATGTAAGGTTCAGAACCATCGCGTCCAAGACTGCAAGTTAAACCTAACTCGTGGCAATTATTTATGAGACAAATGTAATCGTAGAATCTGCCATAGAAATCGGCTGGAACATCAGGATTATTTTCACGCCAAAAAGCCAAAAATTCTGGAATAAACTTGCGTCTATCACCATAAAAGAAGTGTCTATCCTCTTCTTTTTCACCCCAAGTGGCAATAGAAACAACTTCATCCTTCATTGGATTCGGATTTAAACCTGCCAATTTTGTTTCTATATCCCACGCTAACACTTTAGGAAAACTTGATGGAAATTTGTAACCGACATCAATGGCCACACGCATCTTAAACGGAAAACGGTCTTCAATCGTGTAGGCGCATTGGCACCGCTTAAGCATGCCTTCATCCTCAAAATCCATGCGGTAAACAGTGTGCAACTTCATGTCGCTGAGAAGCTTTTTCTGCACTGGCTTGGCACCTTGTACTGGACGCAGGCTGTAACAGTACGGCTGAAACGGCGGCTCAACCTGCCGATGCTTGCCACCGATT
>JBAZEV010000240.1:0-2518 GCA_041653695.1 Bathyarchaeia archaeon | reverse complement strand
GTTTCAAGGAAGTCTTGATAGTTTATGGGGGTGCCTTTTTGGATTCCAAACATTCGGTAAGTTTCTTCTGACCAAATTAGCTCGTTGCGGTTTACATCTATCCGCCAGCTTCCAGTTTTTGCGACATCCTGAGCGTGATTTAGGTCATGTTGGCTTTTTCTGAGTTCTCGCTCGATTAGTTTTTGGTCGGATAGCGATTTTGACAGTTTTAGGTTACTGTAGCTTAGTTTTGAAATCATTTCTGATAGTTTAACGTAAAATTGCATGAGGTTTTTTACGACTGCACGGTTCCATCGGGGAACCTTGTCTAAGGCTGAAAGGTAAGCTTCTTTGTCGAAACCGTACTTTTCAGCTTGTTTAGCAAACAAGTCGCGGTCGACTGTTTCATCATCAAAGAAGAACTGGCCTGAGAAGAGGTTGCCAACATGTTTGTTGCCGATTATTATCGGGGTTACTATGTCCCACATGTTATTTTTGCATTTATATGTTCGAAATTCGCCGCGGGCAACTCCTTTGGATAATGCAAGGTCGCTTTCTAAGCAATTCCAAATTGTTTGCGGATTGACGCGGTGGAATTTTATGCAAATATCTTGCCAACCATTCGCTGCTAACACGTTGCCTTTTAAATCTACAACTGCAAAGCCTATCTTTGTTGCGGCATACAAGTCGTCCATCATTGACTGTAACGCTTGGGCATCGATTAGATTTGTTAATTCTTGCCGGTTAAATTCCATGTCAGGGGATAAGATAGAGTCAAGTTTTACTCTGAAGTGTTCTTCAGTATCTGCATCAAGGTTTGCTTTTTTGGATTCATCTATTTGATGTATGATGTAAGTGGTTCCACTCTTTCTTCCTAAAGGGTCATGGAAAACAGTTAGTGATGATAAAGCGTAAAATTTTTGTCCATTTTTCTTAACATGAAAGTTTTCGCCAAACCAAAAACCCTTTTCTGTAAGTGAAGTATTTGATGCGGCTTTATCTTCAGGGCTAAACCATTCTTCGACAAACAGATTTTCAATCTTTTTGCCTAAAACGGCCTCTTTTGCTACATGGTACAGTTTGGCAGCTGGTTTGTTTAAGAAAAGTACGTTTGATTTATCATCTACGATAACGATGGCGGCGCTTAAGTATTCGAACGCTTCAATTCCGAATGGCAAACTTGTCAACAGCTGACTAAACCCCGCTTACATCCCTTAATCAATTGTTCATGAATATCAATTTTTTCTTTACAAAACCTAAAACAGGTCAAAATGGAATCGAGCAAGCAACGCTTGCTTCATTTACCAATCGTTGTTGTGCTAGGCTTACAGTCACACGAGTTTAAGACTACTTCCGACAAATAAGCATCCACAATTGAAATGGAGGTTGTTTAGGATGCAAAAATCAATTAGTATAAAAGGAAAAGAAAATCCACCTGTTGAATCCACTAGAGTGTTGTTTGACATAATGTTCGTATGCAACGAAAACGAATCGGTTGAAGTGGTAGAAAGTTCAATTATTGATTTCGGCCAAGTCGTTGAGCAACTAAGAAAGGGCAACTCAGTTTTTATAGCCCCAAAAAAACATAGCGGTCAGGTGGCAAATCAAAAACGCTCTAAACGACAAAACAACAGTTTCATTAACCACGTTTAAACGGTGGATGTCTTTGCCTTCCACACAAGTTATTCAAAGCCAAAAAAACAGAAAAGCCAGCAGCCAATCGGCACAGAAATACTTTGGCACAGGGAGAGTTAATCGAGCTAGACAAGATGACATTCACCCATTTTTTGTCTTAGCAGCGTTGCCTCTGCTTGGTTTACGCAAGAGTTTACCTAGAAATAAAAAATATAGGTAACGATTTAGCTGATAGCTATTCTGCCAAGCTCTTTATCCGCCCATGTAAACACGACGTTGCCATGCGCTTTAACCAAGTCAGAATACAAATTCACAGGGCTTGTAGCTTTCATAAGCATGTCTGCGCGGTAAGCACAAATAGCCATTATTGGAATATCAAGCGTTTTATGCAACTGTTTCTCGTAATCAGCTAATTCTTGGACAAGGTTATGCTTGAAAAAGCAGGCTGTTTCACCAGTAACTCTTAAACCCTTAAAACCTTTCGAGATGGCGTCGTTGAGGTAACTGTTCCAAAGCTTCATAGTGTTATCGATGTCAAAGCGTCCGTCAATAATGTAGTGTTGAGTATAGTCTAAGACTTTTAGGGCTCCAGATGTTTCATATTTTTTAACATCTATCCCAAAAAGCTGCATGGATGCTTTGACTTCTTCAACACTTGCTTCTGAGCAAACATAAACAGCGGCTTCATTATTCTCTAGCGCATAGCTAATGTAATTGAGTAGAACCTTGAATTTGGCTTCGCTTGTTTCATACAGTAATATTGAGTGGTCACAAGGCTTCATTTGTCGTATAAAACGTTTTAATCGGTCAGTTTCGCTTTCCGTGTCTAAAGCGACTGATTCAACCGATGAAGCCCAAAGTTCCTCGAAGAGTTTACGGTAAACCGTAACGTGTGGCAGATTAT
>JBAZEV010000239.1:0-2539 GCA_041653695.1 Bathyarchaeia archaeon | reverse complement strand
TGTCAAACAACACACACCCAAATACAACATTAACCTCAAAGACGCCAAAACCTACGCATACATAGCCCTAACCCGAGAAACGTACCCGCGCATTCTTACCAGCCGCAAGGTTTCCCCCAAACTCGAATCATTTGGACCTTACACTGAAGGCTACACACGCCAAGACCTGCAGCGATTGGTCATAAAAGTTTTCAAGCTTCGAACCTGCCGCAAATTTCCCAAACGTGCCTGCCTAAACTTTCACATCGGCTCCTGCACTGCCCCATGCGTTGGAAACGTCACACAAGAGCAATACGCGGAGCAAGTGAAGAATGCCCGCATGTTCCTTGAAGGCAAATTCGACCGCACCATACAACTTTTAAGCGCCCAAATGCAACTTGCCTCCAAAGAAAAACAGTTCGAACGTGCATTGGAGCTTCGCAATCAAATCGGCTCAATTCGCTTACTAACCGAACGACAAATTGTAGACAAGGAGAGACGCTTCGACCAAGACGCTATGGCATTTAGTCAGTCAGGCCAAAAAATCCACATCATCCACATGGGCTTACGCCGAGGCGTGTTGCTCGGCAAAAAAGAGTTCACTGTAGATCTTCAGCCGCAAGTGGAGCAGGAGTTTTTGAAAGCGTTTTATGCGGTTAACCCGATTCCACGAGAGATTTTGCTTAACAAGCCCTGCTGGCAAGACGCCGACGAAAAATCCGCCTTAGAAGAATTTCTGTATGCTAAACGTTTGGCGCCTGTGTCGTTAATGGTTCCCCGTCGGGGCAACAAACTATGCCTAGTCCAGTTAGCTGAGAAAAACCTGCAATCCAGCCTAACAGGCAACAACGCCCTACTTGACCTGCAAGCAGCACTTAGTCTTCCAGTCGTGCCGAGGGTGATTGAATGCTTTGACATTTCCAATTTGGGGCAGGAGCACGTGGTTTCAGGTATGGTTCGTTTTATGGATGGTAAGCCTGATAAGAAGAATTACCGCAAATTCAAAATCAAAACTGTTACTGGACAGGATGATTTTGCCTCAATGAACGAGGTGGTGTCGCGGCGGTATAAACGGTTGCTTGAAGAAGAAGCCCAGATGCCAGACCTCATCATGATTGACGGTGGATCAGGGCAGGTTAGTGCGGCACAGTCAGCCCTCAAAACGCTGGGAGCTAACATTGCGCTTATTGGTTTAGCTAAGGAAAATGAGGAGATTTACCTGCCAGACAAACCAGAACCCATACGGTTGGATAAGAACAGTCGCATGATGCTACTGCTAAGACAGATACGTGATGCCACACACGATTTTTCGCTGGGTTATAATCGTAAACGTAGAGAAATGAAGCTAAGAGAGGACTTTAAGAAATAGCTAAGCCCCCACTACTCTGAAATATTTCAATTCCTTTATTAATTAAGGGAAGCCGCGTCAGCGTAAGTTACCCTGAAATCGAAAAATCGTTTCTATGTTATGAAAAGGCGAAATATCTTCAGCGTGACTGTTTGCAAAACTTGTAGGCGCCCTTCATGAAACAAGTTCAAACATTTGGAGGTGAAGAAAAATGATAGAGGCAGGTTCCCTCCGCAACAAGGACGTTTATATTAAAAATAAGAAAGTTGGGGTAGTTCAACACGTGTTTTTTAAAGATGACCCAGTAAATCCTGTGGCAATGATTCTGGTTTATCCATCAGAGAAGAATTGGTTTCTAAGATACCTTGAGGATAATTTGGGAAGAATAGGCATCGATACATTGGCAAGCTTTCTTCCCGACTTGGAATCTGAAATTCTGAACACAGTTAAGGAAAAAGGGAAAGATGAAGCAATCAAAATTTGGAAGGCTTATCTAAAAAACCATCCAGAAAAGGCTCAACAGTGCATGTTTTTTCCCTGCAATAAGATTGATGAATCATCATCTAACGGTGAAAAGATTCCTCTTAAAATTGAAGAAAAAGACATCCAAGAAATCACTTATGCAGGAATTCCCAGTTCAATCCGAAATAGAAAAGACATGTTTGCTTTTTACGAGAAATCAAATTTGGAAAATAAAGACCAAAAATCTAACTTGCCTGTTAACTTGAACAAGACCTTTATTCATTCTAAACCAGTTTCAGACGGGCTTCATGATGAAGGGGGAATTTCTGATATTCTTCTTGATGTAGTAAAAGGGCGCGTTTGCAGTTTTGTTATTGATGTTATGGGTGAGGGCGCTGGTGAACGTGTTGTTCCTTTTTGCGATGTGGACTTTGATACGCAGGAATTGAGAGATAACAAGTTTTTTAAAAACTATCCTTTGTTTGGTCAAACTCGGCTGCAACCAATCCCCGTGTGAGATATTCAACTAAAAAGTTGGTGTCTTGATGAAAAAAAGCGCCATAGTGTTTGTCTTCTTTGTTTTGACAGCATTTATCTTAGGTCTTGTAGTTTTCCAAAAAATTATTGTTGTTAACTACATATTTAATTCTGGTAATTTGATTCTCATTCCTAAAATAAGTGTCATCCCCGAGTTAGTGCACATTACAGGGTTAACTCCAACAGTGGCAAAAGTTGGCGATATGGTCTCTC
>JBAZEV010000238.1:0-2546 GCA_041653695.1 Bathyarchaeia archaeon | reverse complement strand
TATGTGCGAAAGCTAACATTTTATTTCCAAGGTAAAACATTCTGCCTCCGCTGCTGCATGGAAGATGCGAGTTGAATCTGTTCCCGCAAACCATGCCGACTTCAGGGTTATGCTCTAAAATTTCTAACATTTTAGGAATGTATTCTGCAGGGTAAGTGTAGTCAGCGTCTGTTAGAATAACGTAATCGATTTCATTATGGTTTAAGTACTGAAGTGCACAGTTTATTGCGTTTCCTTTTCCTTTTCCTTCTTGGATAACTACATCTGCCCCTAAACCTTTTGCAACATCAACCGTTCTGTCTTTACTGTTGCCTTCTACCACAAGAAAAAGTGGCTTAATCGAACTGGCTAAGCATTGTTTCAGCTCTTTTAGAGTTAATCCGATGCCTTCCTCTTCGTTTAATGCAGCCATCAAAACTAAAGTTGATGAGCTAAGGCTATCATTTTTAAGAACCAAAACTCTTATGCCTCGTTTATCGTTTAATTAAAAATTGCACGCGCCAATCTGTCGAGAACTTGCCTAAAATTTTAGGTTTTGCTAAGCTTGTGCTGTCTCTACTGAGAAGCGCTGTAGCAGTTGCAATTTCTATAGAATCAGTTTTGTTGGTTTAAACATATGTGACTGATGAACGCCTACAACAAACAAGCCTTATGTTGTTGTCTAAAGCAAAAAAACGGTTGTTGGCGTCTATCGGTGACTGGGTCATCATTTTGTATAACCCTTATAAATGCGAACGTTAATGTGAAGTACGGGAGATTACTACTTTGATTGTTAATGACCTCTTGGGCGTTTTGTATGCACCTCATAAGGCTTTCAAGAAAATTGTTGAAAACCCCAAGTACTTGGGCGTTGTGATTATTCTTGTGCTCTTCATAGCTGTGCAAACAGGTTACTACACTTCATATTACTCTAAAATTAATTATGAACAGACTTCTCCAAGCGCGGCGGAGTTGAATACTTGGACTACAACCAATGCTACCGCTTGGGTGAATACTCAAGGCACCACGGTTAACCAAGACTCTGTCGATTTTATAAATCAAACGTATTCAGGCAATAGTAGTTTACAGTTTAGCTTAGACAACAGTAACAGTTTATCGATGACGCTAAACGATTTTGGTTCTTCAGTGAACGCTGGACCAGACGGCTTCAATAATTTGAGCATGAGCATAAAACTTGCAGCGCCAAATGTTACGCCTCAAAATGCGATGTTAACTTTGTACTCTTCAGGCGGCACTTCAAGCTTCTTCCAGTACGACCTAACTTCACAGCTTTCAAGCAACGTTGACCAATGGAACAACCTGACCATCCCCGTTGGAACTTCAGATTGGCAAAGCACAGGCTCTGCTAACTGGTCAGATATAACAGGCATAAAATTAGACTTGACCTATCCATCAGACGCCAATATTACAGTTAAACTTCAAAACTTATTCTTCCGCGGACAATACCTGACAGTGATTGAGGGTTCAGGCACAACGCTTTTCGCCGCCAGCGCAATACAATCAACCCTGATTCAATTCCTGTTCCAATGGATAATTTTAACAGCGGTAATATACTTGATTCTTAAGCTCCTAAAAGCGCCAGCTTTCGTTTGGAAACCACTGTTCGTCGCCACAGGCTTTGTTCTCATAGTGATGGTTATAACCGCGTTGATTGGGCTTATTGCAACCTTTGCTTTGCCGACTGTATATTACCCCTACGAGTTTCCGCCTTATGCCTCGCTGGTTTACCCAGACTTCTATGTGGCTCAAGCTTCAATGCAGTCTCAAGCAACCTATAATGCAATAGTTGCATCAACATCAGTCTTCACCAGCATAAGCACGGCAATCACGGTAGTCCTGTACCTTTGGCAAGTAATTCTGGCAACGATGCTTGTTAAAGCAATGTCAGGGTTTGGATGGATAAAAAGCTTAGCCGCTGCAGGTGGATCAGTAATCCTGACCATCATAATCCTTGGATTGTTAGCCTCAATAGGCTTAATCTAAGCCCAGTTTGGGTTAAGGCGAAAGCCTAACCTTATTTTAGTCTTTTTTTAGATCTTGACTTTAGTGTACGTTAGATTTTTTGGTTACCTTTCGGTTGTTAGGGGTTTGTTAGCAAGATTTATATGGTTTAAAGAACTTTTTGCAAGTAAATAACGAGCAGTCGAATTTACAAGGTGAAAGAAATGGATATTAAAGATCTCAGAGATGGAGCTAAACGGGTTAGCGTTGAAGCAAAAGTAGTGGAAAAAGGCGACGTAAGAGAAGTTAGGTCAAGATTTAACGATGCAACCTACCGAATCGTGGATGCCGTTGTTGCAGACGAGACCGGTAGCATAAAGTTAACCCTGTGGAATGAACAAATAGAGCAAGTCAACGTTGGCGACAACATAAAAATCGAGAACGGTTACGTCACCAGTTTTAAGGGTGAAACTCAGCTTAACGTTGGCAAATTCGGTAAATTAACCGTCGGATAAAACGTTTAAACCTTAAGCCGAACAGGCTTCTTTACCTTTTTAGTTTTTGTTTAATTTTTATTTTACCGTTTCGTGGTTAGGAAGGTTTTA
>JBAZEV010000237.1:0-2551 GCA_041653695.1 Bathyarchaeia archaeon | reverse complement strand
TCTTACGATAGTATTTCTCCGGGTTGGGTTCAGGATTACCTTGTTAAGTTGTACAACAACGGCACGCAGACTGTCACGCTTACTTCTAACATGGATTACCTTACGACAAATGACCCCAGTACTATTAGAGAGGTTTTGTATATGGAGCCGTATGACTGGACTGATGCGGATAACGACGGCGTTGTGGACGAGGGGGAACAAGGAGTTTCTTACGGCAGAAAGGCGTTTACGGCATGGAAGACTACCGGCTTTAATTTTGGGCAAGTGGACGCGGGAACTGTTAAAGCGTTGATTATGAGATTTTCGGTGGGGAATGTTACCAACGCCAAGATGGGCGCAGTCGGGATCTTTGATTTTATGTTTGATTCGGTTGGCATTTAAACGGTGTTAATGCAAGGCGAGTTGTTGTTTCCGGAACAACCTCTGCACAGGCAAAGTCGTCAATTTGTTTACGCAGACCTGCCCGCTTTGTTGCAATTTGATGTCATGTCGAAACCACTTTTAAAAACAACTGTAATTATAGTTCTTTTATCGGGGACCCTCTTTTATTGTCTTAAAAGTAATGTCCGGATGTTTTTTGTTATCACCGGATCCATGGAACCTTTAATTCCAACCAAATCGCTGATTGTTTCCAAAAGTCTTAAGGTCGATCGGATAAAAGCGGGGATGGTAGTAGTTTTTTACGATCAAGAAAACGCTCGGGTGACAGCGCATCGGGTGGACGAGGCTAGTTTGGATGGCTTTATCACTAAGGGTGATGCAAATGTTTATAAAGATAAATCTATGGTTCAACCGGATGAAGTAATCGGTCAGGTTGTTGGGATCATACCTGTAATGGATGTGTGGGTAGCTGCGCTTCAAATTATCTTTATTGTGCTGTTGTTTATTTTAGGTGTTGTGGTTAGGTGTTTTCTGCTATTCTTAAAGCATGGTTTTTCCTTTACGACCACAGCAGTTAACACGATTCATCGACTTTGTGTTTTTAGGCGCGCCAAGAAGACTATTTGTGGTGGGCAGACGGGTTTTGGCGCTGGTTAATTATGAAACCTCGTTTACTTTGCATTTGCGGTTGGTTTTAACGCCACTGTACGGTGATTACACAAAAGCCGGTCGGGTAATTGGGTTGGTTTTTAGATTGCTAGCAATTTTTTATGGATTTTTTGTTTTGACTATTTTGAGTCTGACGGTTTTAGTGTTACCAATTATTTGGTATTTTATGCTGTTTGGGGTGTTCTATGTGTTTAAGCTTTGGGCGGTTTTGGGTTTTGTAGCGTTTTTTGTGTTGTGGTGGAAGTATAACTTAAACAAGCCCGCAAAGACAGGAGAATTTCGACCGCATGTAGCTGATCTCGTCCAAAATATAAAAGTGCGGGGAAATTTGGAAGTACGAGATTTTATTTTGTCGCAAGAACTTAAAGATCTTACTCTTCGGCTCGAGCTGGATAAAAGCGATTTTCCCTCGGAGTTCGTCAAACTTTATTCTTATGAATATTGTGTAAAAAATGTGGAAGATTGGGATCTAAAGTCTAAAGATTACCGGGCAAAATTCGGGTCGTTGTTTGTAGAACCGGAACAAGTGTTTTTGGCAATTTTGTCGACCCTGCCTAACTTGGAGCGGTTTTTAGCTAAATACAATTTGCGGTTTAGCGACTTTGAGGGTTGCGCCAAATGGTTAATAGAGCAGCGGGACCAAAAGGAGCAGGCGCATGTTTGGCAGGACTACTACAAGTTGTCGGCCATGGGCGGTATTGGCAAAGGTTTAACGGGCAGAGTTACGCCGGATTTGGACGCAGTTTCTACGGATTTTACCCAGTTAGTTAAAAATGGTTTAGTGGAAAAGACATACTGGCGCAAGGAAGAAATTAAGCGCGTGGCAGATTTGCTGGGCGGGTCTAATAGAAATGTATTAATTGTGGGAGCACCAGGTTCCGGTAAAACTGGTATTGTTAAGGGTATTGCTTGGAATGTCATTAGAGGGACGGAGTTTGAACAGTTGCGATTTAAGCGGATTGTAAATTTAGAGGTAGGAAAGATTCTGGCAGGGACAAAAAGTTCCGGCGATGTTGCAGATAAGCTTAAAAATGCTGTGGAGGACGCGTTAGGTGCAGGAGATGTGATCATCTTTGTTGACGATATTCACACGCTTATTGCCGGATCTGCGGTTGAGGATACCAAAACCAGTTCCGCGTACACCATCCTTACTAATTATCTGGCGGATGGTCGCTTGCAGTTTATTGGCGCTACCAACATAGAGAACTACCGCAAATACATTGAACCAAACGGCTCTTTTGCGCAGCTATTCCAACTTGTGGAGGTTCCTCCGTCGTCCAAAGAAGAAACCTTGGAAATTATTAAAGTTAAAGCAGAAATTTTGGAGCACCAGTTTAGAGTTAAAACCTCGTTTACAGCACTGACACAAATAGTAGAACTGGGCGACAAGTTAATTCACGAACGGGTTTTTCCGGACAAAGCGGTGGAAATTTTAAACCGCTGTGTGTCGCAGGTGGCAAGAAGTACGCGATTTGTAAGCGTTGAGCTGGTTTTACAGGTG
>JBAZEV010000236.1:0-2551 GCA_041653695.1 Bathyarchaeia archaeon | reverse complement strand
ACAAACGTTTCAAAACTGAAACGGCTTGATTAACTGCCGATTTAGGGTAAATATCCCAACTGAAAGTATTAATTATCCATACTCAAATTTTAAATATTGAAAGGATAAAATGAATATGAAACCTCATGAGATTATGCAATCCCCAGATTATACTCTTTACTCTGCTTCTGTTGTTAGCCCTATTTGTTTTTAATTCAGCCGCAACAGCTCAAGAATCTTTTGAGGTTGAGAATAGCAACATCGAGATTTACAGAGACGGCTTAGTCCATGTTAAGCAAACCTTGGTTTTAGATGAGCTTTCTTCTCGAGCTAATTTGTCTCTTCTGTCGGTGTCATTTGAGAATATGGTTGTTCTTGATGAAAACAAGTTACCAGTGGATTATCAGGCAAATGGAAAAACCCTGACTATTTTCTCATTGGGTGCCTCCAAGGTTGATGTTGAGTATGACACGGTTGCACTTACGAGTAAAGAGGCTGAAGTGTGGACCCTATTTTTAGAAAGTCCATACAACCTGAATCTTAATTTCCCAAAGAACTCAACAGTAATTTACCTAAGCCAGACACCAAAGGCAATAGACACAGCCAATAATGAAATTACTTTAACAGTTAATCCTGGCCAATGGGAAATAGGCTACACGCTATCCTTATTCACAGAAGAGCAAACAGAAAACACGCTGCTAAATGCACCTTTTTTGCCTGTCGAGTACTTAATTGTAATAGTAATCGCAATAGTTGGCATCGTCCTCTTGATACTTTGCCTTTCTAGAAGAAAACGTGGTCCTAATGTTTCAAAAACTTTGAACGCCAACCCTCAGCTGATGAAAGAAGACAAAGACGTAATTCAGTTTTTGGCCGAAAAGGACGGCAAAGCATTTGAGGCTGAAATACGGGAGCGGTTTCCAAACATGCCAAGAACCAGCCTTTGGAGACTAATTAAGCGTCTTGAGAAAATGGAGATTGTTGAAGTAAAAAAGATTGGCCTTGAAAACCAAGTGCAACTCAAAAAATAAATCAAAAACTTGGAATGCTAAGTTTACTTTTTCCCGCCATTACCACTAGGAACACTACTACTGCTAGGACTATGACTATTATCACTGTCAGTCCCGCCTGCCGTGCCACCGTCAGTTCCAGGGGTAGTAGTTGCACTAGGTCCTGCGCCATTGCTGCCTGTTCCACCAGCACCCGATCCGTTATCGCCAGTTTCAGCTCCTGCTCCGCCCTGTTGATTGTTGATTTCTTGGTTGAGCGCTTGCTCCATTTCTTGAACCATTTGGCTTATTGTTTCACATTGTTGTATGGCGTTTTGAGGGGTATCTTGATTTTGGGCATTTTGAATTCTATTTTGAATTTCCTGCATGAATTGGTTCTCGTTCTGGTAGCCGCTGGCTTGCAGGGCTGCTGTGAAATTTATATTCTGTTCCTGCCCATATCTGAATCGCTCCTGAACTCTCTGCTGAAGCTTTTCACAGTATTGGTTAAGGCGCCAAGTGTTTGAGTCCTCAGCTTGCACTTTCAAGTAATCATAAACCTGAATGATTTTTTGTTTGGCTTCAAGAAACAGGTTTCGAGCCGCATCAATTTTGCCGTCAAGCAGAAGCTCTTTTGCAGTATCTAAAGATGCATCAGCGGCGTCAAGCAAATCCCAAATTTCTTGAGAAGCGTTATCAGGCAGAATTTCTCGGAGCACATCTATTCTGTTAAGGTCACGGTTTATAGCATCCAAAAGCTCTTGACAATCTATTAAATCGTTTTTCTGCAGGTCTGTAGCTTCTAAAATTTTGTTTAAGGAACTGTAGACTTCTCTGAAAACCGTTAGAGCCTCAAGCGCGGATTCCGCGGCAAGGTCATAATCAGAATTTGTGAGGGCTTCTTGAGCTGCGGCTAATTTCGCTAAGCCGTCCGTCTCGTATAATGTCACATTATTTTGCCAATCATCCAATAAACTGGCATTTTCAATTTTTGCTATGGCTGTCTCATTTGAGTTAACGGAATCTATTAGGTTTCGAATTTGGTTTTCCGCTTGTTCAGCAAGTTTAACCATGTTTTGCTCAAGCGTAAGCTGATTTTGACCCTGCACAAGTAACGCTATAGAAGACATCGGCAATACAATTAAGAGCATTAAAAGAAAAGCGGCAGCTTTGGTTTTCTCCATTGTTTATCGCTAATCTATCTATACTGCCTCTTAGTTAAGGAACACCTTGAAACGAGCGTTTCACATCAAAAAGCAGTAGTTTATAGTGGTGTAAACTCGAATCCTGCTATTACTGCTTCAACTGGTTGCCCGTTTGAGGGTGCATTTCCTTGGAATAACCATAGGTTAATCATAGCCATAACGTCTGTTGCGTCAGGACTAAAAGATGAACTCCATTTCTGGATTAACTGGGATTCGGGCGCTGTGCCTGCAGGATAAAAGCCGCTGTTACTTTCAAAGTACACGGATGCTTGGTTCCAAACGAAATGATGCGTTGAATAAGTTCCGCTTGTTATGTGTATGTTGAATAGTTTTTGGTTATAGTCTGCAGCGTAAGGCGCAGGTTGAATGGTGAAGGCT
>JBAZEV010000235.1:0-2571 GCA_041653695.1 Bathyarchaeia archaeon | reverse complement strand
TTTCTTAGAACTAACAAACAGTTCCAGCTCTTTTGTGTTGTATGCTTCTAATCCGCAGATGCGACATTTTTTCAAAGGTTTTTTGTTTTCCATCCTTGAACACTCCTACCCGTAAATGAATCCTTAATTATTCCAGCAAACATTATATCGCCTCGATTTTTAAGGTCAGTGCACCGTGACTCAACAACATTAACTGGGATACCCGTCAACCTGGATAATTCGTTGTGGCTGTACGCGAGGAACTGCCATTTTTTAAGTATGTTAAGTATTGTTTGGCGTTCATTTTCAGTTTTGGTTCTGTCCAGCAACTTGTAGCTTTCAATGCTTGTTTGCGTCGTCATTAACGTGCCATCTCCAGTAATTCGTTAAAGCTTAAGCATTTGTCTGTGGGCACGCGGTCACAATCTGTTTTATGCGCTTTGCACCAGCCTTCCAAAAAGTATCCGCAACTATCACGCATAATGTGAATCTCCTTTTGTTTGTCCTGTAACATACATTGCCCAACCAGCAAAAAACACAAAAACGATTATTGGCAACGCTAACAGCACAATTCCCATGTTACGTTTATGTTTAGCCATACCTTTTTGCCTCTCTGTTCCGACCCGGCTGTGGGTTTCGTTCCATCTCAGGAACTCGTCAGGAAACTTGTTTTGAAGCATTCTCAAGTATTCTGTAGGCCTGTTCCACTACATGCAGGACACGGTTCATGTGGGAAAGATTCGCCTGTGTAAGGATTATAGTATGCCATGTCGCCGTTATAGTGAATTGGCACTCTTCCTTTTCCGTTGCAAACTGGGCATGTTACCTTCATTTTTTCACCTCACTTTACGTTTGAATCAACGTTTTCTCTTTTGCAGTCTCGGCATTTTTGTGGTCTTTTGCAGACTTTGCCTTTTACGGGGCTGTGTTTGTGTTTGGTTAGTCTGCGTGCGGGGCAAAAACTGGGGTTAGCGCCAGTCATGGGGCTTCCAGTCTCCCTGAAACTTTTGCTAAATCAAAACGTAGCCGATTTTGAATATTAATTAATGCGTCATTGTTGGCTTGCGCGATTAATTTGTCATCAATCTGTAGTTTTGGCGCGAAGCGTTTGCAACTGTGAAATCTGAGTGCGTCACAAGTGTATGGGCGGACGGTTTTTCTGTCTGGGTGTTGGCATCGACTGTTTTTGCCTAAACCGTAGAGGCACTTTGAACAGAGACTCATGCTTTTCGCTTCCAATGGCTGTCTTTGCCTGCTTTTACCCATGTAAAACCTAACGCTTCAGCTTCCTCGTTCATTTGTGCCCATTTTTCTTTGCTGACATATTGCGAGTAGATTTTGTCGTCTTTAAATGCTAGATATTGGCGTAAATCTGCTGGAAAATTGGTCAAGATGTCTGTTGGGGTTGGAGTGGTTGAGGGCGGGGGAGTGGGAGATTGACTAAACGTTTTTGAAGTGCCCTCACCGTGCTCCACAGTTCTTGTTTTGCAACTTTCAGTGTACATTAAGGCAGCGTTGAAGTAGCGTTCAAATTCGGCGCGGATGATTAAGCGGATTTCCTGCTTCTGAGACTCAGAAAAAGCACTCATGTTTTGCCCCTCACTGGTGCATCTTCAGGCTTCATTTTTGTTCCGTTTCCTTTCTCAATTATTTCTTTAATGTCAAGTTTCAACTCAAATTTATCGCCTGTACAGAGATTGATTATTTCTTCTAATGAATCAAACATTTTGAAGATAGTTTTCTTAGTCACCGTCTTTTGAATGTTGAACTTTAATGGTTCATATTTTTCAGTATCAGAAATTGTTATTTTACTCATTTTTATTTTGTCTCCTGGAGGTTAGCGCCATTTGGTTTGTATTTTGCTACGAAAACATTTTTTTGCCAAGTCTGCAACACCACATACCCTTGACTTAACCATGTGTCTGCGTCGTTTGGGGCAACGTCTTTGAGGCTAATTATGTTCTCTAACTTGTTTTCTGCTAATTGAGGTTCCTTGTATTCATTGAACTCTTTGCTGCCGCAGTGGGGGCAAACGTAGGCTTCTGTAGTGATTGTTACTGTTTTTTGTGGGTGTTCATTCGCGTAGGTTGCATCAAAATTTAAGTATGTTGTGGGTGTTTCTTGAATGATTTGTTTAGTGGCTAAATGAAACTGTTTTTTGCATTTTTGGCATTCATAAATCACTCTTCTTCAACCTCCCACGTTTGAACGGCAGGCCTAACTTTGACGATTCTCTTGATTTCAAGAATTAGAATATCTACTGCTGGTTTGTGATAACTCCAGTGTTGTGGGTTGGTTCCTTTTTTTTCTAAGTCTGTTTCTGTTAAAACGTTAACTTCTCCCATGTATTGTTGATTTAAAACTTCGTCAAGAAGTTTTTCATCTGCAAAAGTTGCAGTGTCTCCGTCTTCATCTGGGTGTAAAATTATGTATTTAGGTTTCATTGTGTTTTTGCCTCCATTTTTGCGGCGCATTTAATGCAGTAATAGTCTGTGGTGAAGTACGGGGGAAAAGTGTCTGTGTGGAAACGGGAAACTGGGAGCGCTTTCGCTTTTTCTGGTATGGTTTCGCCGCATCCTGCGCAGGGGTGTT
>JBAZEV010000234.1:0-2577 GCA_041653695.1 Bathyarchaeia archaeon | reverse complement strand
AGCGTAGAGCAGTAATGACAACTCCCACTGGAACACCAAAACCCGCAAATGGTACAAACACCGGTGGCGGCATTGGAACAAATACTGGTGGGGGAACATCAACTGGAACACAGACGCAAACGACAACTGGTGGTGGTGGAACAACTGAAACCGCACCTGCGCCAGCGTGGAAAGAGTATTTTGATAAAGCAACACAAATGGAGTTCTCGTATAATCCTGCGGAAGATCAGGAATATTTACGAGCCGCTTCACAGATTGAACAGCAAGTAACAGACATGATGGTAGGTCGTGGTGGATTGTATTCTTCCGTTGCACATTCGGCTTTGCAGAATCGCTTGATGTCCTTGCAGGTGGATTATCAGAAACAGGCATACGAAAAGTATCTTGAGGAAAGAAACTACAATCTGCAACTGGCATCGTTTATGGCAGACAGGGAAGATACGGCATTTGAACAGCAGATGGCGGTTGACAAGTTTAAGGCAGAACTTGACCAGCAGAAGTTTGAAAACAGCATTGCATCCGCACAGTTGAGGATACAACAAGCAAATGCGGCGTACAACCGTCAAGCATCTGGCGCAAGAACACAACAGACTGCGGCAAACAATCAGTTGGCATTTATGCAAGCGGATTATCAAGTCGCGGCGGCAGAGTACGAGAAGATGGTACAGAGATGGCGTGACAATGATGGCGTTGCGGATGCTCTTGTTGCAGACTACTTTGATGTGTATGCTGGTTCTTCGTTTGACAATTACCAGAATCGTTTGTACACCAAGCAACAGCAGTTGCAAGCGCAAGCGAATCAGATTGCGGCATATGCCAAACAAGTCGGAGATGCGGAAACATATCTCAATGCACTTAATGGATTCCAGCAGGAAGCAACTGCCGGGGCAAATTATTCTGATGCGTATAGTTCTGCGTACAGTACGATAATTAACATGAGTCAAAGCGGAGAATCGTGGCAGGATATCGCAAGTTATGTGACCGGCAAATCCGGCGACTTCATTAATGCAATGGGAACAACAAATTACAATAAGTTGTTGGATTATATCGACAAGAAACTTTCGTAACAGGAGTTTACAATGATTGTAGACAAGGGCATGATTTCATTTATAACGGATGCACAGAACAAGCGGAGATTGTCGTCAAACAGTCTTTTTGCTGATTATGCCAAAAAAGCAAGCACAATAAACACGGAAGCGGATGCGAATAACATTACGTTTAAACCTACGAGCAGTCTGTTTTCTGACTATGTCCCGAAAAGCAAAACCACAACATCTGGTGTTGCAACAACACAAAAGAAACAGGCAACCACAACATCTGGCGATAAGTATACTGTCGGCAATTTCTTTAAAGATGTTGGAATTGCTATTCCAAAAGGTCTTGTTTCGTGGAATAAATCTTTGGCAGATGCTTTTTACGGGATAATACAATGGGCGCAACAAGGGTTCAAGCAAGGCATTAACAAAGAAGCCGACAAAGCGGCGGTTGAAGCATTTTCTGGTGCGACAAAACAGGAAATGGCAAATATGATGTTTGGCGGTAAAGCACCAAACGAAAAGATAAAACAATATGCAGAAGAACAGGGAAAGAAAAACGCAGAAGCACTTGTCAAACAAATGACAACGCACGATATAGAAACTGACACATGGGCTGGTCGTGCGAGAAAACAATCATGGGAACAGGCAACTGGATGGGAAAAATCTTTAGCGTCAAAGCAGGATATTGAAAAAGCACCGAAGTTGTTTCAGTCTGTTGTTGGTGCAGTCGAATCTACTCCTTATACATTAAGTGCCGCGTTTTTGGGACCAGTTGGATTTGCAACGAATCTTGCCGTAAGCGTCCAGAATAATGTGGAACAGAAAGTTGAAGAAGCAAAACAGTCCGGAAAAGAACCAGACTATCGTACGATATTGCAGTATTCAACAACTTCTGGTCTGTTTGAACAGTCTGTTGAATCCTTGCTTGGTGTTGGTATCGGTAAGGGCGTAAAAACGGCGGCGCAGTTATTGAAGATAAGTGGCAAGCAAACCGCAAAAACAGCGTTTAAACTGGTTGCAAAAGAATATTTAAAAGCCGGTGCTGGCGAAGCATTGGAAGAATATGTTCAAGGATTTGGTTCTGCCGTTATCGCCAAACTGACAACTGACCCAAACAAGTCAATCATATCTTTGCGTGACGAAATTGGTTCAATTACTTCTTTGGAATCATTAAGCCGCAATGCTTTTGGTGCTTTAATTATCGGTGGCTTGTCTGAAACGATGGAAATCGGTGGTAAATATCAGAACTGGAAAGCCACAAGAGCTGTTATAAAAAGCATGGAAGCAAAACCAGTTGACGACATAACCGATGCAGATTTGACAAAAGCTGAAGATGCAATTCATACGGATGCCAAGCAGGAAGGCGCAATGGATGAGGTTTGGCAGAACGAAGTCGAGTTGATGGAGAATATTTACAACAAGGCGCAAGCGGAAGCACAAGCCGAACAACCAGCCCCATCCAATCTGTTCGCTGATTATGTGCCGAGAACCATGCTGGAAGCCCCTACAAGCGTTTCCAGTGTGCAAGGTGGTGTAACAT
>JBAZEV010000233.1:0-2590 GCA_041653695.1 Bathyarchaeia archaeon | reverse complement strand
AACAGCTATTTGGTATACTGAATCACCCACTCTAAGTATATCCTATGATGTTGTAGGTTGCAGTTTAGACACAATACTATGCGACCTATCTTGGTATGGAATAGCTCCAATTGGTTCACATGATGATTTTGAATATACAACACCCGTGGATTTGAACATTGGAAATGGACAATGGGCAATAAACGTCACCGCATACAGTAGTATAACAGGTTTAACGGCTACTGACAGCGTAAGCTTTGGCGTCAACATTCCAAATCCACAGACATACACTATCACGCCAAGCCATGACGTAGGTTGCACAATCACGCCTAGCACTCCACAAACAGTAGCAGAAGGTGGAAGCCAAGGTTTCACTTACAGCGCAAATACAGGTTACAACCTTTCAGGAGCTTACGTAGACGGCAACCCTGTAGCGGTCACAGGCAGTTATACCTTCTCCAACGTGGATGCAGACCACACTATAAGCATTACTTCTGTGCCAAAAATCCGCTACAACAATTTAACTGTGTCTGATACAGTCGCTAATAAATCTGTAACTTTTTCCGCGTATGCTACAAGCGGCGCATATAACCTTTCAAGTGGAATACTCTCGATAAACAACAATGGGTCAACCGTCAATTATACAATTCCACTTACAGGTTTAGAAGGTTGGGCAAACTTTACTTTAACCTTAAACGACACTGTAGGTTTAGAAGTTCCTTATCAATTCCACTTTAATGATACTGCTGGAAACTGGAATAGCACAGCAATCCAAACTTTAACAACAACAGGCTACTACATTTCCGCCTCAAACGACCCTTATAGCACTATAACACCAAACGGAACAATCATTGTCTGCTATGGGGCTTCAGCACAATTTGATTTTTCACCCTTAGATGGCTACACTATCCAAAACGTTATCATAAACGGTTCATACATAGCCTCAACTACGCCACCCTATATTTTCCCTAACATTGAAGGTAATCAATCAATTTCGGTTTCAACAAACAACCTCATTTACTACGCAACAGTTTCAAGCGATACTGGATGCTCAATCTTGCCAAATGGCGTTATCATGATTCCATATGGAACATGGATAAACTTTACTCTCCAAGCAAAACCTGGTTTTTCCCTCTTCTCACTTATGGTAAACAATACTAATGTTGGCGTTTCCAGTGCTTCTTACTATTTTATGCCTGATGGTAACGCGACAATATACTTAACTTCCGCTCCTATTGCAGAACCTGAGCCTACGCCGGCACCATCTGAAGCAACTGGCCTAATCGGGCTAGTTACACTTGAACCAAGTGAAGAACCAAGCCCGGAGCCGTCTTCTATTGTTTCACCTATAAGCGTCGTTGCTTCACCTGATAATTTACCGGTTATTGTTGTTGTGCTGTCTGTTCTCTCTCTTCTTCTGTTAATTGGAACCTTAATAGTTTATAAAAAAAAACATTAAAAAAGAAGAAGAAAAAAAAAGAGGTTAGGAATCGATTAGCTTGAAGCTGATTAGTGTGCATATTAATGCTACAAGTAGCGGTATTCCCCAATTTAGCGCCAAGACAAAGATGTTAAAGTTAAAGTAGCTTGCAAATGAACCGTTGAATGCAATGTCAAGTATGATTCTTAACGCGAAAATGATTATTGAGACGCCTATAACCTTGTTTTTCCATGTTGACCTGTCAAGTTTGAAAGCGTCAATAGTTGATATTATCAGCGGCACAAGAAATAGTAGGTTAAAAATTAGTTCTCTAAACAAGATAACTTCAAGCACGTTTAGCCCTGACATCACGTTACTATATCCCATAGTGCTAAATGCGAATTCTGTCAATGAAAAGCCTATGACTGCTAAAATGTTAGCGACGATTCCAGCTAAATAAAAAGGGTTTCTTTTCAAAGTTTCAATTGCCATTGGTATTCCTGTTTAAGCTTGTTATCGTTAAGTCGTAATAACTTTTTCGCATAATTTCTTAAGCAAAACCTTCCTTACTCTTTTTGAGGAATCAAAACATGAATGATGAACAAATTAATAGGGAACTTAGAATTGTTTACTGGTTTACGGTGTTGTTTGTGTACTTTTTCTTTTGGGCATTAACTATTTTTGTGTTAAACCCGGTTGTCGTCGTATTCACGGCCCCTCTTATGACTGTTTTTGTTTATGGTGTTTGTTACTACTGGAAAAAACAGGTAGCGCCAACATTAACATAAGTCCTTGAAAGGTGTAGCTTGAAATGAGATTACACGTTAAGGTCGGTACTCACCCTGCCTACTTCGCAGATGTTATACTCAAAAAGAAACAGCCAAAAGTAGGCGACTGTTTAGAATTAAAGAAAGATGGTAGTAAACCCATTTGTGTTCGTTGTACTCTAATAAAAAATCTCGGTGAAAACGATGTTCTTTACTTTATGGAGCTACGCTAAATGTTTGCGCTTGAAAAAACTTTGAATAGTAAGCAAAACCAACCCCTTTTTTATTGAGTGATAGCGATGGAGAATAAGGATAACTTTCAGAAATTCAAGGAATTCGTAGAAAAAATTGAATTCCATGAAGTTAAAACCTCTGACATGTTTTGTCCCGGTATCGAAACTCAAGTTTACGCTAAAGCAGACAT
>JBAZEV010000232.1:0-2593 GCA_041653695.1 Bathyarchaeia archaeon | reverse complement strand
TGCTGCTGTTGCCGCGTCTGGGCCGCCGATTCCTTGCTGTGCATAGTAGCTTGAGTCAAAGTATTTGTACAGGTCGAAGGTGACTGTTTGGTTTGCTGCTGAAGTTAAAGTTCCCTTGTAGAGTGTAATAGTGAATGATTGTGAGCCTTGCTGTTTGTAGATGCCGCCAACTAGTTCTTTGGTTAAGCCGCCGTCTGTGGGTACTAGTACCCAGTTAGACACTGTTCCTCTAGGCACGTATGAGCCTGCGTTTTGGATTGTCATGTAGCTTGTAGATGAACTGGTTAAGAGTGCTGGGTTAAGGTTAACTTTGCTTACTGGGTCGTAGCTACTGATGTAGCCTGTGTTGTCAACGCTGTTTCTTAATGTAACGGTTAGCTGCATTGGTGTTGAGGCATAGTTTGTCATGTTGATTGCGTCAGCAGTGGTGTAGGCTGTGCCTGCGGAGTTTTGTACAGTTATAGCGTAGGTGCCAAGTGTCCGTGTGGTTAGTTGAATAGGATTAACAGTTAGAGCTTGTGCGTCATCAGAAGTCATTTTTGGAACTGGCACGGTTTCCCAGCGTGTAACGTAGCCCGCTTTGCTTACTTGTACATTGAAAACTTTGCCAGATGGATAACCGATTCCTGTTGTTGCAAGTCCTGTTGTGCCATCAGTTGTTAATGTGTCAGCCAAGGTTGTGCCGTCATAGAGTTTTATGGTGGCTGAGAGTATTTTTCCTGTTCCACCAAGAGGGTCAGCGACTACGAATTGCAGGGGTTTTGTTACGGTAACTTTGCCGTCTTCGCCTGTTGGAAGATTAGGTGCGCTTATGCCAAGGTTAGCGAATGTGCCGTTGAAGTATAAAATTGCTATTAGTGTGATTGCTCCGATGAAAATTAGTGTGTTGCGAGATAATCTTATACCGCTTTTTGCCATTTTTCTTTTTTCCTCCATATTTGCTTTTATGCTAAGTATATTAGTATAAATAAACAATTCTTTATAACAACAAGTTATAACAGAAATAAAAATTGAAACTAATGTTATAACACAATGTAATAACCTCGGTAAGTTTTAAATAGGCAACCACTTAGATAATTAAGTGTATAAACTAAACCAAGTGTGGAAAATAAACAATGAAGCGCATAAACCCCATAAACAGCATAAAAAACAAACTAAAATCTTGGTGGAATTTTCAAGCAATCATTGTTCCAGACGGCAAAAACAAACTAATCATAGACCTAGCAGACAGCGAAAAAGCAAGCTATATAGGCAAAATAATAAGCCAGCCAGAACAACACGTAATCAGCCCAAAAGGAAACAGCCCCTTCTCTGTAACCTTGCCAGAAATAAGTAAAGAAGTCATGGGCGAAGATGGCTACACCGAAGTAGTTCCCATGCACTTAGACAACGGAAACGGCATAGTGCTAATTTTACAAAAACCAGCATGTAGGAGAGCCTTGAGAAAATGAAAGAACAGAAGATACCTTTCCAGCTAAAAACGATTGAAGCCCCCGAACCAACCATTCAAGAACCAACAAACCAAACCATACCCGAACCTGAACAGGCAAACGAACCTCAAACAAGTAACTCAACAAAAAAGCTTGTAGAAGAATACTTAGAAGAAATCTTGATGGGTAAAAAACAGCCATTCGAAGGCGTAAAAATCCACATCAAAATACAAGGCTCATTCACGCTGCTTGGAACAGAAACAACAAAAGATAGCCTTTTCGAGTACAAATACCCAAAAGACAACATAGAAGAGGATGAACCAGCCCAGCCCGAAACCCCACCGCCAGAGACAGAACCAGAAATAAAACGGTTATTCAAGAGGTAACAAAAAATGTTTGAATCATTAAAAGACCACGCACAAGACGCATTAATGCTCCTAACCCTAACAGGCTCCTTCGCTTGGCTAATGATTGCAACCAGATTCTTCAACAAAGAAACAGCCGACATAATAGGGCCAATCGGCTACTTTGCAATAATCTTTGTAGGCATAGGCGGCTCAACAGTTTTAATCCGCGAGTTAGTAAACAGTTACCCCTACATTGGAATGCTTGACCGCACAACAAACCTAACCTATGAACTGTACATTCAAGACAGCGAAGAATCAGTAGAACGCAAAATAGGCCCAAATAAGTATGCTGCAACTTTTCCCTTACGTTTTCAACAAAACTTTCCTGAATACGGTAAACGAGACAAAATTATTTTACATTATATTGGAAAATTCGCTGACAACTTCCTTTTCAGGGCTGGACAAGCATTTTGGAATGGAATGCCAGTTCAGCATCCACAAACAGAGTTCATAGTGGTTTCTCAAGCGCCTAAAGCCACGATAGCGATAGACCACGGTGAAACAACCCCGGTGTTCTTTTTAGAAAACAGCAGCAAAATGCATTCGCCTGTTAGCATGACAGAAGATTTTAGTGTTGCAGATGATGAATCTCTGCTTAAGAAACCAGTAAAAGAGTTAGTTGAAATAATCAAAAGCATACGTGACCAACTTAAAATCAAAGTTAAAGAATCAGATGAGGCGAATAGGCAAAAATTCGAGTGGCACCAAAGAGGAATCAGCGCGGAAGAAATGACGGATCAGCAGCGAGTCGAAATA
>JBAZEV010000231.1:0-2599 GCA_041653695.1 Bathyarchaeia archaeon | reverse complement strand
ACTCTTTTGAATAGTGATAGAGCTGTAAGAACTTTTTTGACATCGCCTTGACTAAACGAACTTTCGCCGCGCCCTTTTACGATTCTGTCAAGTAATTCGACAATGCCCAAATTATTCAGGGTATCAGGAGACAAAAATTCAGGTTGCGAATTGAAATTACCCGCAAGTCTTATCAATATTTGCGGGTAACCTTCAGAATATTCGACAATTTTAGTTTGAGCGTTATCGGGCAAATTAGGAACAGCTGCTTGTATTAACTCTTTAGCTGTTTTCTTGTCCAAGGGTTGAAGTATTATATGTTTATCTTGCCCTCTCGGACGATCAACATCAAAGTCCAATGTAATGAGAGCAATTCTGCCTCCAATAGGCTCAACTTCCTTGGCTAACTCAACAAACTTACTATGGGGACATTCATCAATAACAAAAACGGCTCTAATTTCCTTGTTCTGAGACACGCCGTTAAACCTTGAGGTTGGCAATTTATCCGGTGATTCGAGATATAAAACTACTTCCTTAAGGGCCTCGTTTTTAAGAGCTTCAAAAGCTAATCTAGTTTTCCCTACACCAGATAGCCCAACTATCCGTATTATTGTCGCTGTTTTATTATTTTGATTGGAAACTATCGTTTGCTGAATTTCCGAAATAATTTTTGTCCTTTCAGAATCTGGAATGAAAATCTCATTCATAACCCAACTTTTTTCCCATTGAGAAAAATCTTTGAAAAGCTCTCTTTCAGGGTTGATGTAGGCAATTACAGACGGTAGTGTAGATACCCAGTCAGCTATTTGACCAGAAGTAAAGATTTTACTTTTCGCCGCTGGGTACCCCATTTGATTGAAAATCTCAGCAAGCTTTTCTTCTCGTTCTTTAAGAGCTGTGTCAACGTAATCCTTTCCACCTACCACTAGAATATACGTTGATTGTTCATCCAACAGTTTCTTTACTCTCGGTTTAAGGTCAGTTTTTTCCTTGTTCAAAACTTCATTAACAACATCGGTACTCGAAAAATCATGTTCTGCTTTAAATTGCCAGCCGCTTTTTCCCGAAGGCAACCATGGGTGTCCTTCAGGAATTGGGCATCCGAGATAAGCGTCCAAGCCGCCATCTGGGTCATTGATATCCAAAGATAATACTAAATCAGATTGCTTAAGGTTAAGTGTTGTGAGTTCTGTTCGCAAAACTTTTTTCATTAACATTGGAAATGAGAACTGATCTAACTGCTCAATTATTTCTTTAGGAATCTCAAAGGGACGAAAGATACTCACCACCAACGAGAAAATCTATACAGTTTTCTCGCAATATTTGTTTTTCTATATATAACCGTTTTAAAAGTTAGTGGTGAAGTGTTAAAGGAAAAAAGGATATGTTCCTACACAATCGGTCAATTCCTCTTTAAAAAGAGGTAATGCAAATCTATTTTTTAATACCCACTCAATATCGTTTATTATTAGACAAACTTTCTTTTGTGCATTTTTTCGGGAACGGGTTACGCTCGGGGGGTCAATGCTGAATTTCCTTGCTATTCTATAGTCACTTAGACCTTGGTTTGCCAGTTGTAGTATTAGGCGTTCTCTTTCTGTAAGGGTCATCTTAAGTCTTATTTTACTGAATATTGTCCTAAATAGGTTATTATCGTGAATGCGCTAATAAGCTATTTCTGTTTTCGGTTTCCACCATATTCTTTGACCGAAAAATGTCTAAAAGCGAAACAGACAACAAAGACGGCGGCTGCAAGCATGCAGTGGAACATCTCTCGGCGATTTTGCCTTTCAGTGTTCTTGAAAAGGTAACCGATAAGCCCCTGAGAATCAGAGGCATCGCCATGTGCACGGGCATGAGTCGCAACCTCAACATCTACACTTCTGAGGAACTGCAAAACTTTTCAAACAAGCTAGCCAATGCACCCGTCTATATTGAGCATGTTGCCGTGCCTAACGCTGTCGGCAAGGTAACTAAGACGGATTGGGATGGACATAACCTTTGGTACGAAGCAGAAATCTACGATGGGGAAACAGCTGAGAAAATCCGCAAAGGCTTGGTTCAGCACGTGAGCGTAGGCGCCGACTATGAGGCTGTCGATGTTGTGGACGGCAAGGTTCCGCATGGACTGCACAATGCCGAGTTAAGCTTGGTTGCCGTGCCCGGTATTCCTGAAACTAACGTTCAAGTTTTAGAAAAGCTTGTGGACACGAGAGTCACGGAAGCCCTCAAAAAAGCAGGCATCCAAGAGGCAGAATGGGACACCGAGTACATCAACAACCTGCCCGACGACGCCTTCGCATACATTGAATCAGGCGGACAAAAAGACGAGCAAGACAAAACCGTGCCCAGAAGCCTCAGGCACCTACCATACAAAAACGCCGAAGGCAACTTAGACGCCGATCACGTGAGAAATGCGCTGGCAAGATTAGACCAAACCTCGATTTCTGCTGAAGCCAAGGCGACGGCAACCAAAAAGCTTTGCTCGGCAGCGGCAGAACTCAACATTGAAAGTACCGTCTGCAACCTGCAAGGAAAAACTGAAAACCTCCAAACCCAACTAACCGAAACACAGAAAACCGTTGAGGATTTGCGCAGGCAGGTTCCCGGTGGCGGCTTA
>JBAZEV010000230.1:0-2624 GCA_041653695.1 Bathyarchaeia archaeon | reverse complement strand
TTGTGTGGAAAAGTTCCTTAGCACAACAACAACCAACAGGTCGTACTAAAGATTGCTTTTTGCTTTCTAAGCTGAATTTAGGTTGCAGGCTGGTTGTGCAAACAGCCACAAGCAGAAGACAGAACCTCAACGAGGTATGACCGCAAATACGTGAACTTACACCCTGCAAGTACTTACACCCATCTGCACCAACTAACATTTGCCAATAACACGATAGATAATTCCCTGAAAAAGCTGGCTTTAGGGCTAGGTTACTTTAAAAATTGCCTCAAAAAAATTACGTGTATATGCACAATAAAAAGAGGAATAAAAAAAGCAACAGCAATTACAACAACCGCAGCTAATGCCAAAACAGCATAAAGCCTCCTTCTAGACTTGGAGCTTGTAGAATGCTGTTCAGGTAAAGAAGAAACTAAATCTTTAAACATATTATTTTCCTCAAGGTGGATAAGTATTAGCATTTAAGTCATTTTGACAAAAAAAATTGTCAAAAAAACTAAAATGCTGAAATAACCATTTATCAGTATGAGTTCTGGTCTGGTACCATTACATAAAATACTTAAAGATGAGACAAGGAGACGAATAGTCCTTTTACTAGATGAAAAAATTAATTTGAGTTACACGGACTTGATAAATAGCTTAGGAGATGTTAGCACAGGACTACTAAACTATCATCTGAAAGTCCTCAACGACCTTCTAGCCAAAAATGAGGCTGGACAGTATATACTTACTGAGAAAGGCAAACTTGCATCAAAATTAATAATTGAGTTCCCAGAAAAAGATGGACCCCTCCAGAAAAAAAAACGAAAACAATTTTGGATTTTAGCTGTTGTAGTGCAACTTGTTTATTTGTTCAGTTCTATAACACTTTACTCCCTGAATTATCTTGATCTTGGAAGATTCGTGATTTATACAATTTTATTTATTGGAAGTATAGGTCTATCTTACTTTGGGTATAGAGCACAAATAAAAAATCAACCGTTACCCGGTTCAAACGAAGAGAAAAAAAGGTCCAGAAACGCTTACATAATAGTTGGATGTGTGACAGGTTTAGTGAGCGGCTTTTTTGGTCCCACATTTTTTATTTTACTATTTCAACGATTTTTGAGTAAATCTATCTTATATGGCTTGCTTAACAGCGGAGAATTATGGATTAGCTTTATGGTAATTGGACCACTTGCAGGAACAATTATAGGTTATTATATAGGTAAAAGAAATAAATTTGCTAAACCCAAATGGGTAACATGGATGGAAGATTAAAACAACCACGACAGTTGAAATAATTGAAAATCATCAAAGTTTTTGTTAGTAGTGATTTACAAAGAAAACCAGAGGTTTGTTATTAACGAAAAAAGCATTAAATCCCATTTCCAAACAGAACAGCAAACTTTTGATTAAGAAACAATTATCAGATAACAATAAAAAGAAAATAAAGTTAAAGAAGATGGCTTAGGGTTGCCATTTCTCTATGAGATATTTGGGTATCTCGCTGCTGTCTCTTGGACCGACTTGGACTTTCCAGCCGCTGAGTTCTTCGATTTCGCCGCTGATACGTGATGCTTTGCCTGGGATGATGATTTTGCGGTGCTTGACTTTGCCTTCTACGCCGCTGGCTTTGATTGCGTCTGCGACTCGTTCTGCGGTTAGTTTGCGTCCGGCTACTCCACTGTCGATGGCTGAGCCTTCTGTTTCAACGACGATTAGGTATGCGTTGAGTTTGCTGCTTTCGAGGTCTGAGGCTACTGTGTAGTATGTTAAGGCGAAGTTTGATGTGAAGAACACTGGTGAGTTTTCGTCTGGTGTGCCGAAGACTTTGAGGCCTGGTGCGACTGCGACTGGTTTGCGTGGGTCAGTGTAGATGTTTTGGCGCAAGACTGCTGTTGGCAGTAGTGACCAACCGTCGTTTCCGTGCATGACCAAGACGTCAGCATATCGGACTACAAGCATGGAGGCAACGTATGCTTCACGCCATTTGATTAAGTCCTCAGCTGTTTCGCCTTTATCTTGCCAAGCAACCATTGGGACGCCAAGCAAGGGTAAACCTGCTAGTTCTTCGCCGCCTTTAGTTGCTGCTCGACGCAACATGGTGAAGTTGTTGATTGTGTCTGGTAAGCCTTCGTTGATGAATGTTCCAGGGTCAAGAACGATGTCTTTAACACCGTAAGTTGTCAAGGTTTTTGCTAGTGACATTAGTGTGTCTAGGTCGTTTGGTGCTGAAGCGACTAGTGGGCAATTGTACATTAAGGCTAATTCGGCCATGTCTTTCCAGTTTTCTTTGGTTGCTGCGTACAGTAGTGGTCGTGCTTTGGGTGCCGCCATTAATCCTGCTTCAAGAACCGTTGGGTTCAATGCGCATAGGATCAGGGGTAGCTGGGTTGCGTCTGCGACTTTCTTGACGACTGCTTTGAATTTTTCTGCGTCGCCGCTGGTTGAGCGGACTGCAATCATGTCAAGTTTTAGTGTGTAGCCGATGTATTCGAAGCTAAAGTTTTCAGTCTTTTTAATGCGGGTTTGAACTTCTTCGTCTGACATTTCGTCTGTTACATCAATGGCGATGGCTGTTGGGTTCGTGTAAGTGAATTCATGGCGGTACATGACTAGTTTTCCGCCGATTTTCTTTGCTT
>JBAZEV010000229.1:0-2629 GCA_041653695.1 Bathyarchaeia archaeon | reverse complement strand
GAATACTATAAACGCACAAGCGGAGTTAGCCCTTGGTGTAAAAAATGTTGTGTCGCTAATGCTGTCCACAATAAAAAACGAAGAAAACTGGAATCAAGCAACTAATCCCCACTGTACGGTGAAACCGTTGAAACTGATGGAATACTTACTACGGCTCGTAACTCCGCCAAACGGCACAGCGCTAGACCCGTTTATGGGGAGTGGATCAACGGGCGTTGCGTGTCGAAATCTTGAAATAAACTTCATTGGCATAGACAAGGAACACGATTACGTTGAAATAGCCAACCGAAGAATACAACAAGGGAGTGAGTGTGAAGAAGAAGATGAAAACGTAGAAAAACCACACTGCCACGAAACGGAAACGATAGAACAGACAAGACTTTTTTAGAAGGAGATGAACAAACGTTGCCAAATCTACCTCGAAAACCTCTTTCGCAAGCAAAAATCACCGCGATACTCAAAAACAACCCGAAAGTAACGGTAGAAACAAAACCGACAGAAAAGGACACCAATACGATGGGAGAAACAAAACTGTTTGAACGAGAGGCGCAAACAACGGATTACGATACGTTGCAACCCGTAGAAACACTACGAGAATTCGGAAAGTTCCTGCGCGATGTGATATCGCGGTATGACGGAAATTATACGCAGATCGGGGAACTGAACCTACAAACCGTAGACTTATTGCATTTTATAGAATTGGGGGAAGAAGCTGATCCGCAAAAAGCCAACGAAACATATTTCAAACTGCGGGAACTCTCACGAGAACGGCGTAAATTAAAAGACGAGAACCGACTTTTGGAAACTTTGTATAACTATATCAAGACCAATCAATGCCTGTTATCACAACTATCATCACAACAGGGATACTGCGCACAACAGAGGGATGCCATAGCAAAACAGGCGTATAATCCGAGGACGGATATACTGATGGGGTTGTTGGGCGAAAAGGACGGGGTTGACGAAAGTTGTTAGAGCGAATACATTACGATGATAGGACGGCTTGGTTGTCAGAGCGTTATCGAGGTATAGGGGCTTCAGAAACTGCCGCAGTCCTCGGAATATCTCCATTCCTCTCCAACACAGACCTTTGGGAACTGAAAACCGGATTGAGAGAAGCCAAAGACCTTTCGGATAACGAGAAAGTTCAGAACGGGATACGGCTTGAAAACCCATTACGCGAACTATTCCGCGCAGAACACCCCGAATACGAAGTGGAATATTACCCCTATGATGTGTTGTACCAGACCGAACGACCGTATCTACGCGCCACACTGGACGGCGAACTGATTGAGAAAGAAACGGGACGCCGAGGTGTACTTGAAATCAAAACCGCACTTCTGACACGGAAAGAACAGTGGGAACATTGGAAGGACGCCATCCCGCCGTGGTATCTGGCGCAAAATTATGTGCAAATGTATTGCACAAACTATGATTTTGTGATACTATATGCAAAGTTACAGGGAATGAATGGGGATTCTCAATTGCGACATTATAAGATTGAGAGAGCTGAACGAAGAGAAGAAATAGACTGGGTTGTTGGAAAGGCCGACGATTTTTGGGACAAAGTGCAACGAAAAGAACGCCCGGCGAAGATACTGCCGGAATTGTAGGAGGAAAGACATGAACGCCAAAAATATGGGGAAATCACTAAAGGCTACGCTTGATCGTTGGGTGAAAAACATTGACGATGCAGCGGTTGCTAAAATCGTGAAAGAAAATGCGATTGTAACAGGTGGTGCGTTGGTATCGTTACTCAACGGAGAACCGCCGAACGATTACGACATTTACTTTAAAACAAAGGAATCGTGCGAAGCCGTGGCGAGATATTACGCGGGTTGGTGGAACAAAGAACATCCGGACAAAAATCGCGTGGAAATAAAAGTCGGAGAAAACGGTCAAGTGGCGGCGTTTATCAGCAGTGCTGGTGTTGTTGCAGAGGACGATGAGAGCGGAATTGATGATGTAACAGAGCCGAACCAACCCGAAAAAGCAGACGGAGATGTGGAAGAAAAGAAAAAATACCGTCCGCGCTATATTTCCACAAATGCCATCACACTTTCAGACCGGATTCAGATTGTGTTGCGGTTTTACGGAAGCGTTGACGAGATTCACAAGAACTACGACTTTATACACTGTACGTGCAGTTACGACTATTCCGAGAACAAAGTAAACCTACCCGCGAGGGCGTTGGAAGCCATTATCAACAAAGAACTTTACTACGTTGGCAGTAAATATCCGTTATGCTCCATCATTAGATCGCGGAAGTTCATCACTCGCGGGTGGACAATAAACGCGGGGCAGTATCTCAAAATGTGCCTCCAACTGAATGACCTGAACTTGCACAACATCGAAGTTCTTAAAGACCAATTGACAGGTGTTGACAGCGCGTATTTCAGCGCGGCGATTGATTGGATGGAAGCCAAGAAAAAGGAAAATCCTGAATTTGTACCAGACAACGAATACCTTTTCGAGATCATCAACCGGATTTTTTAGGAGGATATTGTGGCTACACTATATGACACAATCCAGAAACAAAACAAGGAATACCGAGACAAATTGGACGCAGACCCTATGCTGAAACTATGCCGTCAAATGTCAGAACGGCACCTATGTCCCCAAGTCGCGC
>JBAZEV010000228.1:0-2632 GCA_041653695.1 Bathyarchaeia archaeon | reverse complement strand
ATTTAGAAGCTGCGGGGAAAGGGCATTGTTTGGTGCAGCTTTAAGCGCAGCCTTAGAACCAGTAGGTCCATATATTGCTAAAGCATCAAACCGCATAGTAGGTACACCAGCTAAACAGTTAACTGGACTTAGAGAAGTAGAGTTTCAAACTACTACAGGAAAAGAAACAGTTGTCACACGTTTTACACAGCCAAAAATTGAGTCCACGCGACTATCTAAATCTGCACTTGAACAGTACCAAAAGCAAACAAGTTTAGCACGTAACATAAAGATGGAACTATCAGGAACCGAAACGGTAACCACTATTGCTCCAAACGAAAAGGGCATATTAACTCGCACTACTAAAGTTAATGTTTTGCCTTCAGAAGTACAGTTACAAAAAGGGTTAACTGGAAAACGGATAAAAGTCGTACCTGAAAGAACTACACCTAAAGGTCCAGTTGAAACTACTCGTTCTGCTGAACCAGTATTAGCAGCCACTAAAGGCGAAACATTGTATGCGCGAAAAAATGTTGAGGGCGATGTTTCAAAATTCTTAAAGACTCCTACTACTGGAAAAGCTACTGAAAGCGTTAAACTGAAAATAGATCAAGTAAATCTACGACAATCTTCAGGTAACAGAATTATTGATACGTTGAAAGGTAAATTCGTTAAAGACCAACCAACAGTAGTTCTGGAAAAAACAGTAATCACAGGAAAAGACGCTATACTGCCAACAAGCAAAACTACAACCCGCGAGTTCACAGGCATCAAATTAACTGGACAAGTTGATCCATTAGCAAATCTGAAAGCAGCTAAAGCGTTGCCACAAGATTACGCTAACCAAATCTACAAAAGTTTAGGCGGAAACTATCGCCCAATGATAGAAAAGATAGGTCCAACTAAAACCTTACGTGGAAGCATGAAGCCTCTTGGAGGCAGCAGAGGCAGTGTAGAACCAGGAGCAAGAATAGCTGAACAGTTCAAAACATCACAAGAACAAGTTAAACAGGGATTCAGTGTTAGAGAGTATCAGCAAATAACCAAAGGCTCTAAATCAATGAAGCCAGGCACAAACGAGTTCTTCAAACAAGGAAAAGCTGGAACGATTACTGAATCAATAAACAAACAGGTAAACACTGGAAAACAAACTATTACAATTGAGCGCCCAATAATAGAAGTTAATCCAACTAAGGGCAGTGCTTGGTCTACTACTTCGGCTGCGGCTTCCTCAATATGGGGTACCAAACAAGCAAGCAACCAAAGACAAAGACAAGCTACAGGCAGTAATATTTTAGAAAGATCCGCTCAAAATGTTCGTCCTACAGTTGACACTCCGCAAAGAATTTCACCAGTGTTAACTACGCCGTCAGTGTTTGAACCAGGCAAAATAGATCAAGCGCGAATTATTGATATTCCTGAACCACAACAGCAAGACCGCCCAAGTACACCTATACGGTGGAGCGGACCAAAACTGCCAGTACCAATAGATCGCCCTACACTTTTTGAACCGCCACATGAAAGCATCAAACATGATGGTGGTCCAATGCCTCCGATTATAACTACTAAACCTATCCCAATAGAAACCACCATAGATTTCACAGGAGTAATCCGCATACCTGATAATCCTCCTGCTCAACCGCAAACAACTGATGTTCCGCAAATATTTAGAACCTCTAGTGTTCCTAAGCGTAAACTGCAAGGCTTAACTATCTTTCCAGGCGGGGGAGGTAGCGGCAGTGGCGGTATGTTTGGCAGCCGGAAGGGTAAATGGTGGAAAACAAAGTCACCGTTCCCTGAGCCAGGTCAAGTGTTTAAACAGGTGCTTGGAAAGAAAAACATAGACGTATTCAAACAAGTCAAAGCCCGCAAGGTATCAAAGAAGAAGCGGGCTAGTTCTGGTTCTGGTAATCGTAGAAGTAGGAAACGGTGAGGTGAACTAGTTGACGTGGAAGAAAACTATTGGTAAACTTGGAGGCGTAGCAAGATCAACTGCTAGGCAAGCTCAAACTTACAGTTCTAAGGCAGGCGTTAAACTTGGTGAAGCTCGTAAACGCGCCGTAGATTACGGTGAAAGAGTTAACCGTAATACACGCGATAGCCCCTTGCTTAGTTCTACTGGATTTAAAACGCGAGATGTCGCTAAAAAAACTAAACCAAAATCTAAAGCTAAAACTCGCAGTGGCACTCAGACTCAGACTGTTATTATAATAAAAAGTGGTGGGAGGAAAACAAAGAAACGCCGTACTCAACAGCGCCAAGGCTTCAGCCTAATCTAACGGACCTAAACTTTAAAGGTCCAGTTAGAATTGCATTTACAGTGGCAACAATTATCATTTTCTTAGTTGTGGTTGCGTTTGCATGGTTTATTCTATCCCAATACTTATCTTCCGTACAAATCGCAGGCCGCGCTATAGCTGATTCAGTAGGTAGCTCAGACGCGAATTATATAGCAGCCGACCAATTCATGACCGCTTTAATCATGGGCTTTTTAGCAGTAGCTGTATTTGCTTTAGCTATCTGGGCGTATAATTATAATCAACATCAAGCAATAGCAGGAGGAAACTAATAGTGAACATATTGTATGCGGCGCTTGTAACTTTAACTTTAATCGCTATCACTACAACTGCGTGGTATATTACGCAGCCATTAG
>JBAZEV010000227.1:0-2642 GCA_041653695.1 Bathyarchaeia archaeon | reverse complement strand
TGTTGATGGTGTTACTTCTGGCACTACAGCAAATTACAGCGGTGCCTTAACATCTAAAACCAAGTTTGCTTTAGGCAAACGCTTCAACGCAGGCTACTTTAAAGGCAAAGTCGGCGTTATCGGCATAACAAACACTACATTAACTGCAACTAACTTCTTAAATATATATAATAATTATCCTGATGCCACGTTGGAAGCTGGCAAAGTTCTTGTTCGCAAATGGGCAACCACAACATTACCCAGTCACGGCACATGGGAAGCTGAGGAGAACATTTACGATTTTTTTCGTGACCTTGCCACCCTAACAGGCACAGCTACAGAAGCAGACGTTGCAAACGGAAAAACATTCTACAGTGACGATGCCACAACCAAACAAACAGGCACGTACAATCCGCCTACAATTCCAAAAATTAAGACAAGAACAATCACAAAAAAAGACCCTTTAACTGAACCAGCACTTATGGCAACAGCAGTATTACTGATTGAAAACCGTAAATTAAAGCGGAAAATTTAAGGTGACTAAATAAACATGACACAAATTCTTGAATCCTTCACCATACCCATCACAGAATGGAAAACCGTCGATGCAGGAAAAAACACCATAAGAATTAAAGGCGTAGCCCTCAAAGGCGACGTAGTAAGCAAAAACAACCGCCTATACGTTGCTAAAGAACTCATGAAATCCACAAACACCTTCATAAACAAACCCGTAAACCTGCACCACGCAGACCCAAAAAACGAGCGCACAAACATAGGCACAATAACATGGATGGACTGGGACGAAAAAGCCGAATTATTAACTTACGAAGCAGAAATCAAAAGGCAACCATACGTGGAAATGATACGCAACAAAAGCGCAGAAATCCGCGGTGTATCAATCCAAGCTAATTTTCTGCATAACCGTTGCCCTGACTGCAACACTAGATTCTACACGGAAGAAGACTTTCGTGGGCACATGTGGGATAGACACTTTAAAAAAGTATCCGCTGTTCCCCATGGCATAATCGGCGAAGCCTTAACGCTTGTGTTGTCGCCTGAAATTCCAGGTTACAGCGGCACCACTGTTGAGCTGTCAGAGATTGCCAGAGTTGAAACTTTAAGGTTACTTGAAACAGTTATTCAAGCAGAAAAAGAACGTGAAGACTACATGCAAAAATTAAACTGCGGCGTCACGCCGCGCCCAACCTTAAGCGTCGGCAGTGTAGCCGAAGTTAAAAACCCCCCTGAAAAAGCAGAGCCACAAGTGGTTTCTGCGGAAGTAAAAGAAAAAAGGGAAACACCAACCGAACCAGCATCGCCTGAACAACCCACACCTAAACCCAACACAGTACAAATAAACGAAACTGCATTTCCTAAAGAACAAACCGTTAACGTCCACGACGGATTAGGACTAGCAAAGTTTGCCACTGCAGAAACTGTTAAGCTTAAACTAGGTGAACCCTTCGCTGGCTACGATAGTTTTGAAGAATGCGTGGCTGCCAACAGTGACAAGGAAAATCCTGAAGCGTACTGTGGCAGAATAAAACGTGACACAGAAGACAAAGAAACAGTTAAACGTACGGTTAAAGCGTTAGAGGACAAAGTGAATGAGATTGTAGACACACTCAATAAGCCTGTCTCAGTAAAAATCGATTACACTTCACTGTCAGAAGTTTTTAGCAAACATTCTTCTTCAACGGTTGAGGCTTTGGGAAAGCTTACAGAAGAAGTAGACGGCAAAATCGACGATGTTAAAGAGTCAGTGCAGAAGGTTGAGGAGTCAATTAAGCCTGATGATTTAGGTTGGAAAGAAGTTAAACCCTACGATGACACGCCACTTAAAGAACTAATTGAAGCCTCAAAATACAATGATGCTCCAATAAAAGAGTTGATTGAAGCAAACCATTTCAACCCAGCAACATTAGAACAGAAACTTGGTGAAATAGAAAACAAAATCGCTGAAGCATCCAAAACAGCAGAAACAAAAATCTCTGAGTTAAAAACATCAATCCCAACAGCCTACAACGACCAGCCAATCAAAGAACAAATCGCAAATATTAAACCATACGATGACACACCATTAAAAACAACACTTAACCAAACCCAAGAAACCCTCAAAACACAAATCACAGAAGCCCTCAAACCATTAACCGAAAAACTCAACACAATAGAAACAGAAAACGCCAAACTAAAAGAAACCATCGCCACCCAAAAAACAGAGTTCGACACTTTACTATCAACAGCAGACACACACGTAAAAGAAGAATTCGCCAAGAAACAGCGTGAAATAGAAGAAATGAAAAAGCAACTAACCGAAAAAGACAAGCAGTTATCAGAACAAACTAAACTGCAAGAAACCGTAATGGGACTACGCACTGACCTGGAAAACGCTTTAGACAAGCAAACAGGCAAATTCAAAGCTCACGCGCCCAACACGGCAGGCAAAGAAGGAAAACCGTTAACTCATGATCCAACAACTGGGAGGCCACGACAATGATAAGCCTACAAGAAGCCATTTCTAAAACAGTAGAGCAGCGTCGTGCTATACGTGAATGCTTGCAGAAGACAAGCGCCACGGTTGGTTGGCATCCAGAAGACGCCTCGTTAACTGACGGCTTAAACGCTGCTGACACCTTTGAAGTTAAAGAGTTCTTGCGGAACAT
>JBAZEV010000226.1:0-2658 GCA_041653695.1 Bathyarchaeia archaeon | reverse complement strand
TGTTGGCGATTTATGTTGACCACGGTTTCATGCGTTTGGGTGAAACAGAATGTGTCGAGACTACCTTCAAGAATCTTGGCGTAAACATTGTGGCGGTTCACGCAGAGGACCGTTTCCTAAAACGCCTAAAAGGAGTAATAGACCCTGAACGGAAACGTAAAATCATCGGCGAAGAATTCATCAGGGTTTTTGAAGAAGCGGCAAGAAAAATTTCGGCAGATTACCTTATTCAGGGAACAATTTACCCAGACAGAATCGAGTCCGGTTTCCGAAAACACTCAGATACAATCAAAACCCACCACAACGTTGGCGGTTTACCTGAAGACATCGAGTTCAAGGCAATAATTGAGCCTCTTCGTGACCTTTACAAAGACGAGGTAAGGGAAGTTGCCAAGATTATGGGGCTGCCAAACGAGCTGGTTAACAGGCAACCGTTTCCGGGTCCAGGCTTGGCGGTGAGAATCATCGGCGAGTTAACCAAAGACAGACTGGATTTGGTGCGAAAAGCCGACAAAATCGTAACCGACGAAATCGAACAAGTGGGGCTTGGGGACTGTTTGTGGCAGTATTTTGCGGTGTTAACAGAAACAAAGAGCACGGGCGTAAAAGGCGATTCTAGGGCGTATGGTTTCACGATTGCAGTCAGGATAGTGGAAAGCAAAGAAGCCATGACCGCAGGTTTTGCCCGAATTCCCTACGAGGTGCTGGAAAGAATTTCCACCCGAATAACTAACGAGCTACCGCAGGTAACGCGGGTCGTATACGATATAACCCATAAGCCGCCAGCAACAATCGAGTGGGAATAAACAGAACTTGGTTAGTTGCGGTTGTGTTGTTGCGAAAGTTATTATCCAAAAACAGCAAGATGTAGTCGGGGGCAGGTTTGATTGAAGCTTGAAACAGTGAAAATAGAAGTGCCCGAGAACTGCAATGTGGTCTTGGGTGCGGCGCATTTTATCAAAGCTGTGGAAGATATCTACGAGGCACTGGTTAATGCGGTGCCGACAATCAAGTTTGGTGTAGGTTTTTGTGAAGCTTCTGGACCGTGCCTTGTCCGGGTTGAAGGCAACAGTGAAGAACTCAAAAAGTTGGCTGCAGACTACGCGTCCAAGCTGGGTTGTGGTCACATGTTTATTATTTTTCTTAAGGATGCGTATCCACTCAATGTTTTGGACAAGATTAAACAGGTACCCGAGGTTTGCACAGTCCACGCCGCAACCGCTAACCCTTTGGAGGTAGTAGTTGCTGAAACTGAGCAGGGAAGGGGCATTCTTGGGGTTATTGACGGTTTTAAGAGCAAAGGCATAGAAACAGCAGAAGATGCCGCCGCCAGAAAGGAGTTTCTACGAAAAATCGGTTACAAACTATAGAAACACAGCCGCAATACACAATTACTATTTTTTCTTTGCCATCTAAGGTATCAAATGAAAAAATTTTTTTCTGTTCAACAAAGCATTTATTCCAAAAATCTGAAATTCGGTGTGGGGACGCTTTGACAACCAACATGAACAGATTGGGTCATCTAACACTGCGACCAAATTTTGGTCACATGGCGGTTGGCTCACTAGTGGCAGCGGGTATAATCTTTTTGCATTTTCAACTAAGTCCCAGATTTAGTTTACCTGCGTTGGCTGCAATTGTTTTCTTTAACATTCTTTTTGTGTGTTTACTCTTCCCGTTGGAGGGTCCGATTCTACGCAAAACTGTTTTACTACTCGCAGGAAACACGGTTGGGATGCTGTGGTACCTTATACAGGCGTTATTTGAGAACACTTTCGTTGTTATGAACACAGATTTATTCAAAGCAATAATGCTAGTTGCAAGGCCGCTGGTTGATTTTGTGTGGATAGTCGCTGTTTGGTCAATTAGCCTTTCGGTTTTGGCGTCTTACAAATCAAAACGGCTGGAAACAATTTGATTTGGGTTATTAACGTAGCCTTCTTGGGTTTGGTTGCTTTGATTACGGCGTACCTGACAAGGCACTATATTTTTACGCTTGCTGCTTTGTATCACCAAAAAGAGCCCCTAACATATGACGAACCGTATGAGCCCACGGTTTCTGTTATGATTCCAGCCCGCAACGAGGAATATGTGATAGATCGTGTTCTTCAACGTATGACCGAGTTAACGTATCCTAAGGAAAAGTTTGAAGTAATCGTGATAGATGACGCATCCACCGATAAAACGGGTGAGAAGGCAAAAGTGTTTGCCAAAGGCCACAGCTACATCCATGTTATTCAACGAAACAAAGACGAAGGCGGAAAAGGCAAACCCGAGGCATTAAACGATGGACTTAAACATGTTTCGGGTGAACTGATTTTCTGCTTTGATGCGGATTATTACCCGCAAAGAGATATCATCGAGAAACTTGCAGCCAGTTTTCGAGACCCCAAAGTGGGAGCAGTTCAAGGAAGGGTTACGGTTCTTAACGAGCCCGACAGCATAGTAACAAGGCTTGTAGCCTTAGAAAGAACTGGCGGCTACAGGGTAGACCAGTATGCCCGAAACGAGTTAGAGCTTATCTCCCAGTTTGGTGGAACAGTTGGCGGGTTTCGGCGCAGCTTAATCGAAAAACTTGGAGGCTGGGACCCCAACATTTTGGCAGAAGACACGGACCTGACGTTTAAGATTTACCTTGCAGGCTTTAAAGTCAAATAC
>JBAZEV010000225.1:0-2659 GCA_041653695.1 Bathyarchaeia archaeon | reverse complement strand
TAAATAGAAACTGCCTTGAGAAATAATGATATCTTGGGAATATCCAATTGTCAGGTTTGAGATTGAAAACTTTGATTGTTTTGTACCACTTTATTAGGGGTTGCACAAAAATATATGTGGCTTTCTTTCTTTTTGTAACTCGCTTGTTTGGTTCTCCAATTAGCTTAAGTTCAACTTTACTAATGCTTTTTCCACAGTTCTTGCAAAACTCTGCTTTAATTGCGTTCTTGGTTGGTTTGCCTTTTGTCTGGCAGTAGGGGCAAAACTTCACTCTTTTCTGCTTCTTTTCAATAGTCAAGCTTACAACTATATCGTTGCCTTCAAAGGTAATGTCACCATATTGTAGCTTGAGGACTTCTCCCCCTCTTTTAAACCAAGTCCAGTCTGTGCTTATTAGTGCCGCATCTCTGAGCTTGATTAATTGGTTTTCTTTAGGGTCTAGCTTGGTATAGTTTGGATGGTCTTCTATGTCTTTGATTAATTGAGAAACTTGGGTGTCTGTCAATGTTTGAGAACGTTCTCTACGCTTTTTGCGGGCTTCGTTCGTTAGCCAACCATGCTTTTTATCCATGCTTACTGCCTTCAATCATGTTAACGGTATTATACTATTTTAGCTTTTTGCTAAAAGCTAAAGTAAGATGTAAAAGCGTTCGCCTATAGTGTTGTGGGCTATTTATGATGTTGTTTTGGGGTAAAGAACAAACGAACATATGTACTGTTATGAGAAATTTGGGTGTTCGTTTGGTTGGTGTTCGTTAGTTGTGGCGAACGGTTAGGGTTTTTCTTTTTGTTTGATGATTGTGTCTTTGCTGAATTGGCTGTTAGCGTGTTTGCATTTTTGGCATTCGCCTTTTCTTTTGATTGCTAAGTTGTGTTCTTTGATGTGGTTGCTTACGGTTGATTTGGAGCGTACTAGTTCAGTGGCTACTTTTCCTACGCTTTGAAGTTGGATGTATTTTTCTATTATTTCTGAGTGGTCTAGGTCGCCTACTCCGTATCGGCGTTCGTCTGTGCGTTCGCCTGTTTCAGTGTCTAAGATTTCTATGTCTGTGGATTTGAGTATGTTTTCTTTTGTGGCTTTGTGCCATGTGGGGTACTCGAAGGTTCCTACTCCTATGCTGCGGTTGTCTGTGATTATTCCAAAGAGTTTGTTTGATAGTTTCATTAGGCTTCGGGGTCGCCACTCACGATAAAGAAAGCGAAGGTCCTTGGGCAATAATTGAATGCCAATCTTTTTGATGCAGATGTAGTTTGATAGGTCGCGTATCTCTTTGTCTATGTTTGTCCAGCGTAGAGTATCCATTAAGACAGCTAATCCGTGGTGTCTGTTTTGGCGGTAGAATCGGATTAAGTCCATTTTTGCGCCTTCATCGTCTTTTACAACTTTGGTTCTGGCTCTGCCCCAATCGCCTGCTTCGCGGATTGTTAAAGCCCAAGGTTCATCCCAGAATAAGCGTTTTTCTAAGATGTCTATTATTTTACCTATGGTTGCATAGTAGGCTTGCAGGTTGGTGTGAAACATTTGAGTGGTTGTGGTTACGTCATGTTCTTTGATGTCGTTTAGGGTTAACTGTTCTATGTTGATGGTGTCGAATTTGCAGGCTACTTTTTTTCCTTCTCCGTAAACTAAAAGTATTTTTGGTTCTTTGCCATACTTTTGTTTAAAGAACTCTGTAAATTCTGGTTTGCACCAGCATAGGGATTCGCCATCACAAGAGCCAAAGAGGTCAATGATTTTTTTGAATCTTACAGAAAAAGCTTCGAGGAGCGAGGATTTTCCAGCTCCTTGTATTCCAAGGTTTAGGATGCGGATGGTTTCTCTGTCTTCACTGGTGTTTCTGCCTATGTGTATTGCTTCGCCTCCGCTTTGCCATTTAACTTTTATGCGTGGATAACCGAAAGTGTCAGGTTTTGGGTTTTCTATTTCGACTTGCATTCTGGTTTAATCCTCTGAGAAGGCTTTGTTCATATCTTGTTGATAGTTGTTTGGTTGCATTGTTTGTATTGCTCCTATCCATTGCGGAGTAACATCCTCGCCAAACCAACTCAAAGCCCCAACTGTTAAGGCACAGTCTAAATAGATGCTTTCAAAAAAGTAACGTAGTTTCTGAACTGCCTGCTTCTTTTGCGTATCAGGCTTGTAGCTGCCCCTTGTGTTTAAGCGTTCTATGGTTGCTTGAGTGGTAGAAATAAAGGGAAGCATAAAAGTGCTGTAGAGCGTGTTCCAGTTGCTAATCATGTCACTATACCATTGCTTGTTAGAATCGCCTGCTCTGCCATAGGGAATAGCGGATTGCTGTAGCTTATTGTTTATGTCGCTTGCTTGGTCGCTGGTTATTCTAACGATTTCTTCTGGCGTTAACTGTTTTGGTGTGTCGCTTGCTTGGCTGCTGTCTTCTTTACTTTTTTCTGGTAACTTGACTGTGCTGTATTCTTTTATGCAGTTGCAAAATTCTTGGTAGTCCTCGATTCTGAGCGCGAAACGTTCATCTTTGAGCATTCGTATGTTTAGGTCTTTTAGTATGTCGTTGTAGCCTGCTTTGTTTTGCCTGCCAAATAGCCTGCTGAAAAAACCTTTTTTCTCGCTCACTGTATTAAGCCCTCCATGTTGCTTGCTGCTGTAGTTATCCAGTCTGCTATACTGGTCTGTGTGGTTGAG
>JBAZEV010000224.1:0-2671 GCA_041653695.1 Bathyarchaeia archaeon | reverse complement strand
CGCTTACCCTTAAAACTACACTTTAGAACAGACCAAGCCATCGATTCGCAAAAATAAAAAATTGAAAAGTGTAAAAGTAGCCCGGGAGAGATTCGAACTCTCGTCAAGGGCTCCAGAGGCCCCTATGCTTGACCACTACACCACCGGGCTTTTAGCCTTTTTACAAAAACATCGCGCTGGGTTATTAACTTTAACGTTACCTTGAACCGTTTTGGTTTAGGTTTTTTGCTTTAAGGGCTTCGCGGATGCAGTGGCATTCTTGGCTTACAAGGTTCCATTTCTCGCATTGCCAGAGCGTATCAACAATGGGGTCTTTATGCTGGCAGTATCTTGTTGAACAAAAAAGCTTAGCTGGGTAATCGTACGTGTTGTGGCTGTCACAGTTACCGCAACACTTCCAAACAGTCTCCGAAGCCATCCACTTAGCGCCTCCCAAGCTTTTCACGCTGAAAAAACGAGTCACGCCTAAAATCCTGCCCCAACCGTTCAACCACGGAGGCAACCATAAACGGAAAAACCATCAAGGCATCTCCAATAACCATAACATGGTCAGCTTCGCCTTTCATTTTACCCCAACTCACCGCCTCCTCTAGCGTTGACCCAGATAAACCGCCAGTTTCAGGTCTATCCATCGTAACAACCACTGCATAATCTAGGCCTTTCTTTGAAGCCAACGCTGAGGATTGAATCGTGTTACGGGGGACACCACCGCCAATAACTATCATACCGTTTTTAGGTGATTTAGCGCAGATTTCACAGGTAGTCGGAACATCCTTGAACGCGTCAAGGGCAAGCACGTTTTTCTGGTCTTTTTGGGAGGCATGCAGCCAATGGATGAAGCCGAATTCTGAGTCGCGCACTGCAGGGATGAAAATCTGAACGCCTTCTTCGTAGGCTGCTCGTAGAATTGAGTTAGGGTCGTTTAATCGTTTGCCGATTTCCCATGTGAACTCATCGGAGGATAAGCTTTCACCTTTACGCCCCTTCGCTATGTCAGCATACATTTCAGAAAAAAGGTAATCCAGCCGAACATAGTCTTCTTCAGTAACAAAAACATCGTAAATACGGAAGATATGATACTTGTAGAGTTCTTTATCGTTAACCATCCAACTGCCCTTATAGTGATTCCCCCCAACTGCTTCAATGGCATCATGAACCATGCAAGCGCCAGTAGTAACAATAACGTCAACAAGATGTTTTCGTATTAAATCAGTAATCAACTGGCGCATACCCGCAGGAACAACCGCGCCGGAGAGCGCCAAAAAAACCGTGCAGTTTGGGTCTTTTAGCATTTTCTCGTAAATATCACATGCAGAAGCTAACCTTCCAGCGCCAAAAGAGCCTGAATTTTTAAACTGTTGCATTAACTCATCAACGGTTAAGGCTTTATCGATTTTTATATGCTTAACCGGATTCTCTAGATAATCTTTCCTTTCCATTCTAAACGCCTAACTATCCTTATAAAACAAGTTAAAAAAAAGTTTTCATAAAAAACAAAGCAAACGTTGCCTAACCAATTAGTTTATGTAAAACCGGAATTTTTTTTATCAAGAGAATCAAGCCTAAGCAGATAAACAAGGTGACAACGGTTGCGATTGGGATTTCGATAATAGGGCTTATGTCCATTAAGCTTATTCTGAAGCCAAGCAAGCCTTTGTTTAGTGTTTCTAAAACAATTATGTGAAGGAAAAAAATTGGCAGCGTATTAGCGCTTATTGCATGTATTAAGCGGCTGGATCGGGGATGATTGTTTCTAGGCCAATTTTGAGGGTGCTTAACTAGTAGGCTAAACAGGGCAATAGATGATAGTATTACGTTGGCTGATAAAGTGAAGGCAAAGAAGTAATATTGCTCAAGGGAATGGAAGGGGTAAGCCATAAGCCACAAGCCAAGAATAGTCAAGAGGATGCCGGCTGCAAAAAGGCGTTTTAGAGTTTTAGTTTTTGTTTGAGTTCCCATCAAGTACATGCCGAGAATAAAGTAGCCCATCCATCCGCTGAACAGGAAGAGGTTATTGTCTGCTTCAAAACCGGTGATTAAATGAAGCAGCGGAAGCAGGCTTGCAGCTATAAACCATAATATGAGAAGGTAACGAAGAAGGCTTCGGTTAGCATGAGCTACAAAAACGCGTAAAATTGGTGTGATAAGGTACAAGCCCATTATTAGGTAAATAAACCAGAACTGAAAGTAAGCGCCACCGCTTAGAAAGGATTGAATCACCGAGTTGACAGTAAGCGCTTGGTGGTTAACATAGTAATTCCATGCAAAGTAAATAATGCTCCAAAACAGGAATGCTAGTCCGATTCGGCTTAGTCGTTTTTTTAGAAAGACCCTGATTGGCTCATTTGTTTTGGATGGCTGTAGTAGTAAGGCTCCGCTTAACATTACAAACAGTGGTACGCCTAAAATGGCAAATGACTGGTAAATTGTTTGACTCCACCAGACAACAAAATAGTGGGTAGAATCCAAAAGTTGTGCATTGTAGGGTTCTGTGCTTGCATGATACATTATAACCATAACGATGGCGACTGTGCGGATAAGATCTACTGGAAGTTGGAAACTACCGTTAGCATCGTTTGATTTTAACCCGTTTTGAATGCCTATACCCTCAGCCTAATAGCTGATACTTCAGATTTCTTAAAAGCATTTAGTAAAAATGTTGAAAACGGAA
>JBAZEV010000223.1:0-2681 GCA_041653695.1 Bathyarchaeia archaeon | reverse complement strand
AGAACCTAATTTGGTGCTTTATATAGAGGGGAGGGGGGTCGCTGCAGAGCAACAGGTCAATTCAACATGGCAAAGCGCGTCTGCTTGTGGCACACTGCACAGCCAGCAATCAAAACATCCCTTGACGCCCTATGACTTAAACTGACTTTCCCTGACGCAACCTACAACCAAAACAAACCCCAAAACAAAAAACCAAACCAAAACACAAACCTTGGTTGCCGTTGTTTCGCACAATCTCGTAAAAAACAGAAAAGAGTAAAAAGAAAACAAACCCTACTCTTTCCTAAGGCAACAACATTGACACAAAACCAAACCCCCACAACCGTCTACTGGCTAGACAACACACTGTACCTAAACATCACAAACCAATGCTCAAACAGCTGCTACTTCTGCTTCAAACACTACAAGCAAGGCGTCGGCGGCTTCAACCTCAAACTTGCACAGGAACCAAGCGTTGAGCAAATTATTTCTGAACTAAGCGAAGTTTTACATATGCGAAACTGGAGCGAAATCGTATTCTGCGGATTCGGCGAACCAACAAGTCGGCTTGATGTGTTACTGGAGGTTGCAAAATGGATAAGGCACAATTTTGGCAGACCAGTGCAGCTTCGCTTAGACACGAATGGGCATGGCTACAAGCTTAACCCAAACCGTGACATTGCCAAAGAACTAAAAAACGCAGGCATCGACAAGGTAAGCGTCAGCTTAAACGCGCAAGACAAACAAACATACAATGAAGCATGCAAACCCGCCTTCCCAGACGCATACGAAGCCATGCTCGAATTCATAAAGAAAGCTAAAACCCAGCTGGAAGTTGAAGCAACAGCCGTGCGAATACCTGAAATTGACATGCAAAAAACCCAAGCTGCCGCCGAAAGCTTAGGCGTCAAATTCAAAATCCGCGAGTACACCCCATGCTTCTACTAACACGCCATAATCCAAAAAAGCAACGTTTAGCACAATAGTTAATGGCATAATGCAAGTTTTTCCATAGAAAATCTTTTAAACAAAAATGTTTCATGTGGACTGCTGGAGAAGAAAAAAACGAAAAAAACTCCCCTGTTTGAGTTTGAAGTTCCAACCTACAAGAAACGCCCTGTTGGAATCTCAGCTTATCAAAAACAATCAAGATAAACAAGCTTGAAGCGAAAAAAAGCTCCAAAGTTTGGTTTGGATTAGCTGTTTTGCCCGAAGTCAATTTTTAGCGTGGTAACGCTTGCTTTTAAGATAAACCAGCGCTAAACTACAAAAACCCACCATCACCATGACTGTTACCCAGTATGGATATTCCCCGATTTCTGGACTTGAAAACACCACAACCAAATCCCCTGGAAGCGATTCTGCATACTCAGAGAACATAACAATCGAGACAACATCAATTGAGCCATCTTTGCTGACGGTGTAGTTGAACGGTTTCCATTCACTGGGCAAGCTGTCTGTTTCCGCTGTGTAGACATGCAGGTTTGAAGTGTTGGTTTCCATGCGCACAGTAAAATACGCTGTTGAATTAGTGCTCGCAGGTGACAAGTATGGGCTTATGTTTAAATCATAAAGAAACAGGCAACTCCCATTCACAACATCCAAAGGATGCTCATAATGAATGCTCAGCGTAAAGTTCCTAGAAACTGGAGTAATGGTTGTGCTTACCATTTCCCAATCTCCAATGGCTGTGCGATGCAACGCTGAAGGGTCGATGTCTGAGTAATTGCTGTAGCCGAGTTCTGTATCGTTTACTTTTATGCTGATATTGGTGGTTCCTGGTGGTGTGGGGTAAACCATTGGAAGCGCCTGTGGCAAGTCACCGTGCATAATCAGTGGGTATGTGCCGTCGATTTTAGCCCATAAACTGCCATTAACTGATACGATTGTATAGTTAACGTATTCCACTGGCATAGAGATGGCTACATAAGCTAACTCGTCTTGTGCTGACACAAAAGGAGCTTGCTGTAAACAGGTTACGACCAGAATTATAAGTGCTAAGGTGAAAGCTAAAGCGAATGGTTTTTTCGTCGCAAGCACCAACCATCAATTCCTTTAGCCACCTATATTTTTTGTGCAAACAACCAATTTCTGCTTAACAGAAAGGGAGACTGCATTTTTTGATATATTCCATTTTCGAAATACGAAATATATTAAGTGTTAATAGACTATACAGCAATCGTCAGGAGACCCGCACAATGAACCTAAAAGACACTAAAGCACTCAGCCCAATCATCGCTTCAATAATACTTATCGCCATAACCACCACAGTAGCAATAGCTGGAACAACATGGATGGGCTCAATAACCTTTGGGTTTATGGATCAAGAAGGGCAAAAACAAATCCAAAGCCTCGTCGTTCCCCCAGTTGACAATCCAGCAGGCACCGATGATGAGCCAATTGCTACTCCTACAGCGACACCTTCGCCAACGGCGTCACCATCTCCAACACCAACCCCGACAACAACTCCAACGCCAACACCTTCACTAACCCCCAGTCCCACAATATTGCCTAAACCAACAGATTTCGCTGAATCAACCAAACTTCCAGATTCAACCATAAAACCGAAGCCACCGCCACCAGCCAGCCCCTTCATGTAAGCAATAACAGCATCATTAGTGTGCAAAACGCGTATATTTTTGTCTTAATATATTTGATATTGAGTGCAGTCGCAAACTATTCTACCTTAACAATCTGTGAGC
>JBAZEV010000222.1:0-2684 GCA_041653695.1 Bathyarchaeia archaeon | reverse complement strand
CAGATACTATGGGATGTTTCCTTCAAGATTAATGAAAAAGAAATCGTCAGCATAATCGGTCCTAACGGTGCAGGTAAAACCACGTTAGTCAAAACGATTATGGGTTTGTTGCCTGCAAAAAGTGGTTCTATCTGTTTCAAGGGTGAAAACCTCGAAAAGTTGCCGCCTTACGAAATCGTGAAAAAACATGTTACAATGGTTCCTGAGGGCAGAGAGATTTTTCCCAAAATGACTGTTCACGAAAACATACTGCTCGGTGCATACACCATAAAAGATAAACAGCAAGTCAAAGATTCGCAGGAACGGATTTACCAAATTTTTCCTGTTTTGCACAAAAAAGAGAAAGCGTTAGCTGAGACTCTTAGCGGCGGGGAACAACAGATGCTTGTTATTGGCAGAAGTTTGATGTCAAATCCTGAACTTCTGATTCTTGATGAGCCCTCACTGGGTTTAGCTCCCATAATCGTAGCTAAGGTGTTGGATACCCTCAAGAAAATAAACGAAGAAGGCGTTGCGGTCCTTTTGGTTGAACAAAACATCCGCGACTCCTTAAACATCGCCAACAGAGGCTACGTTCTCGAAGAAGGGAAAATTATTATAGAAGGCGAAGGGAGAGAACTGCTGTCAAATGAGCACATAAAAGAAGTATATTTGGGCATTTAATGGAGACTTCGTTATGGCTGAGATTTACTGGAACAAAAAAATTGAGACATCTCCCAGAGATGAACTTAAGAAACATCAACTTAAACTACTCAAAAATCAAGTAAAATATTGTTACGAAAACTCTGCATTTTACCGTAACAAATTCAAAAACGCGGGAATAACACCTGACGACATCAAAACGTTAGATGATACACAAAAAATTCCGTTCACCTCAAAAAATGACCTGCGTGACAACTACCCCTTCGGAATGTTAGCCGTGGACATTAACGACATTGTTGAAATACATGCCTCAAGTGGAACCACAGGAAACCCCGTTGTAGGCGCATACACAACAGGCGACATGGCAATCTGGAGTGAAATAATGGCGCGGTCGCTTTACTGTACGGGTGTCCGGAAAACCGATGTTATGCACAACGCATACGGTTACGGCTTGTTCACTGGTGGACTTGGTTTCCATTATGGTGCCCAAAAACTGGGCGCAAGAATAATCCCCATCAGCGGTGGGATGACACAGCGTCAAATAAAACTCATGCAAGATTTAGGTTCCACAGTTTTGTGTTGTACTCCCAGTTATGCTCTTTACATCGCTGAAACACTGGCACAAGAAAAAATCAACCCCGCAACTGACCTAAAGTTACGGCTGGGGCTTTTTGGGGCAGAACCTTGGTCAGAAAAGATACGGGAGCGGATTCAGGACGGACTTAACATTAACGCATTTGACGTATATGGTTTAACTGAACTGTGCGGTCCAGGTGTTTCAATCGAATGCAGTGAACATGACGGTCTGCATATCTGGGAAGACCACTTCTTTGTTGAAACTGTTGACCCCGAAACAGGTGAAGTATTACCCGATGGCGAAGAAGGCGAACTGGTTTTCACGACTCTTACAAAAACTGGTTTGCCGATTCTAAGGTTCAGAACCCGAGATATCTCCGTTATCAACACAGAAAAATGTGCCTGCGGCAGGACACACTCTAAAATGAAGCGTATACGCGGACGGTCTGATGACATGATGATTATACGGGGCGTTAACGTGTTTCCGTCACAGATAGAATATGTAATATTGGCTTTTCCGGAGTTGGCTCCACAGTACCAGATTATTCTTGAACGACCCGAAGCGTTGGACATATTCACCATAAAAGTTGAGTTGACTCCTAATTTTAGTGGCAACAAAGAACAACTAAACGAACTAGCAGCTAAAATCAAACACAAAGTAAACAACATCACAGGGCTTTCACCAATACTTGACCTTGTAAAACCTGGAGAACTTCCAAGAAGCGAAGGCAAAGCAAAACATGTCATAGACATGCGGTCCGACAAGATTTGAAGGCTTAACAGCGATGTCTGCGAAGATAGCGGTTGACAAACCTGGCAGTTACCTGTTGCTTAACGGCGACGAGGCAGTAGCCCGAGGCGCTATCGAAGCAGGCGTTAAAGTTGCATCTGCATATCCTGGGACTCCTTCAACTGAAATTCTTGAAACAATCGCCAGCGCCGCCAAAAACTTTGGCATCTACGCCGAGTGGAGCATAAACGAAATCGTTGCAATGGAAGTTGCTGCAGGGGCATCGATGACTGGTGTGCGTTCCATTGTTAGTATGAAACATGTCGGGTTGAACGTTGCCGCTGACGCCGCCATGACGCTTGCGTATACAGGTGTTCTGGGCGGATTAGTTATTGCAGTATGTGACGACCCTGCAATGCACAGCAGCCAAAACGAACAGGACACCCGATTTTTTTCGGTTCACTCGGATATTCCACTTTTTGATGCGGGTAACCCTCAAGAAGCGTTAGATATGACGCGGGATGCGTTCGCTGTAAGTGAACAGTTGCAGTTGCCAGTTATTGTTCGTTTAACTACGCGTGTGGCTCACGGAAAAGGCAGAGTTAAACTTGGTGGTATCGCAAAAAGTTCCCGAACACCCAAATTTAACAAAGACGCCTCGCGGTGGGTCATGGTGCCTTCGAATGCAAATAAACGCCACGCTGTTCTTAAACAGAAACTTGTTGAAGCAACTGCG
>JBAZEV010000221.1:0-2692 GCA_041653695.1 Bathyarchaeia archaeon | reverse complement strand
ATGGTAAAGACAAAGACGGATACGGAAAAACAGTAATAGAACTAAAATCACAAGGAGATTACCAGATAGGAACAGTGATACCAAGCGGAACAACCGTGCAATACACAGAAAAAGGAAAACAAATTATCGCAACTACACCAACGACGCCAACAAAGGCACAGGCAGAAAAAGCAATAGTAACGTCCGCGATGACAACAGGAGTAAGTGAAAAAACATACATGGGAATGAAAGGAAGTGATGTGGTAAAATATCTAACACTGAACTCAGAAGAACAAAAATCAATACAAAAAGCAGAAGAAGAAAGGATAAACAGACTAGTAGGAGGAGACAGTACAGCTTCAATAGACAACACACCAATAAAAGTAACAACCACAAAAACAAACACATATGCAATAGCAAAGACAGAACATGAAGCTGCTGCACTTGACCCGGTAATAGACACTGTAATTAATACATGGAATGACTTATGGGGAACAACTGAACAAGACGCAATAGACAAAGGATACTACAACAAAGTGTACTACAAAAGTCAACCAAAAACAGGAGAAAAAGCGACGGTACCAGAAACATCGAACGATGGAAGCTTAACAAGCAAATTCCTGGGAACACTAAGTAATACATATTACAAAACACGATTTGCGCTGGCAGATGTAACAAGCAAAAACGAAGAAGAAGCAACAAAGAAAAAATTCGACATAATGGACCAAGCAGGAACAACACTAGAAATAACACCAACCGGACAAAAAGAAATACAAAAAATAGTATCGACTGGAAAAGTAGACTACACCGACACAGTGACACTAAGACTGATGAACGACGCAACAAATGAACAGATAAGCAAACTGGATGACGAATCAAAACTAGGACTGTTGCTATCACCACTGACAGCAGATAAAATGAAAAACAGTGGATACAACGCACAAGACTACTACAACAAAATGACAACAGAACAGAAAATTGCAGTGGGAGATAAAGTAGGATTCACAACAACATCAGAAACAATAAAAGATTTTGTATCGCCACAATCAGGACTATTTGGAGACGATAACAAAGGAGCAGACTTACTGTTTTGCATTGCAACCGGAGGAATAGGATTTGAATCAGCATTGATAAAAGGAACAGTAAAAACAGCAGGAAAAACAACAAAACTAATATCAACCGCAGCAACAAAACTAACACCAGAAGTGAAAGCTGCGGCACTATATGCAATGAAAGACGTGAAAACAGCAGGATCGATAATAGAAAACACACTAGGACAGACACTGGGAGAACTTGTACTGAAATCATCGAATACTGGAAGCATAACATCAGTGGATGTGCCAGGAATAGTAAAGTGGGCAGCAAAGAACGAAAACCCAGGAATATCAAAGAACACACTTACAGTAATAGGAAAACAAAACGGATACGATGCACAAAAAACCGCAACGTCACTAAACAACCTGGTAGGAACTGCAAGTGAAAGCGCAGACAAGAACTATGCAAACGTAGTAACACCAACAGATATAAAAAACGTGATAGCACAATCAATGACAGCATCAGACAATCCAGTATTCGAAGCAAAGGTACTAGATGCATTCAATGCAATGCAAGAAAAATCAGCAACAAAAACAAAACTAACTTTAGTAAAAGAAGCAGATGCACCAACTGCAAAAACAACGGTAACAACAGTGACCGATATAAACGTATTGCCAACGATATACGTCAACCAGAAAGACACGAAACTGCTAGAAAATGCAGTGATAGATGGAAACCAGGCAACGAAGTCAATACAAATAAACGAGAAAAATGCAAATACTGTAAAGAAGTGGCTAGGAAAGAACGATGTATATAAAGTAGATGGAATAGGACATGTGAAAGTTGAATCGATTTCTGGAAACATCGTAACAGTGAGACTAGCAGAACCAGCAGAAGTAACAAGCGCCGCAAAGAAATTCACAGGAGAATACCTAACAGAAAACTTTATGGGAGCGGCAAAATCAAGCAACATCGACAATGAAATACGAGACACACTGACAGCATTAAACGAAGTAAGAAACAAACCAACAAACACAACAAACACAGCATTAGACAACAAACTAACACAGAAACTGAAAGATCTATCCACAGGAGTAAAAGACACAGATCAATACATGATGGACTTTGATACACCAGGAGAACTAGACATAGTTGATTCAACAAAGAAAATAACACTAGGTCAAACATCATGGAATCCAGAGGATATGTCGTCATGGACACGAAAGAAAGTCGGAGACGTAATGGAAAAAGAAATAGCAACTGCAACCGCAAAAGGAAAAACAGCAAACTTCAACATAACACGAGTAGAACTAATGGACATGAACATACCAGCAGAAGTGAAATCAGAAATAGTAACAAAATACGGAGACAAATTAAAAGGAGAAACCACAACAACACAAACAATAACAACACCAACCGTGACGACACCAACAACACAAGAGATACCAACAATGACAATAGGAGTGGACACAACCAACGTTGCAAAAGGACTGGAAAGCGATCTGGTAAAATCAAAATTATTTACGGCTGCAACAAAAGAACAACAAACGGCAATACGAAAGATGATAGAAATGGGCGACACTGGAAATGCAAACGTGAAATTGGAAATTGCAGCAGACTACGCAAAGGAATGGGGAAGCATAAGCCCGACACTGCAAAAAATGACAACGATGGTAGT
>JBAZEV010000220.1:0-2703 GCA_041653695.1 Bathyarchaeia archaeon | reverse complement strand
GAACGGCATGACCTTGAAAGCGCCAGTACGGTTCCCTTTTGTTTGTCGCAGTTTCAAACTTATACTTTAACGGTGATTTGTGACCAAGGAAGTTATACTCAGTTGTTTACGGCTGGCAACGAGTTCACGGTTAACATTCCAGTTTTGGCGGGTGTTTTTCCTACAAGTACAAGTGGCTTGCCAACTTTTGATGCTGTCAGATTAAACACGTCTGCTATAGGTTTAAGTTACGTTGATTCTTCAGAGTTGACGGATTGGCTGTATTTTACGATTACTCATGTTAGTGGTTCAGCAACCATCACTGATTACACTTATAATTCTACTGGAGATACGCAGACTATTTTGTGGACTGGTGCGGAATCTGATAAAGCTTACTTGGTGACTGTTTTGGCAATGATTAACGGTACAGAGTATAATTGGATTGTTCCTGTTGGGCAGGCTTCAGGTGATAATCCTTTTTTAGGTATTCTTGATTGGTTGGGGAAGGATACGCCTACTTTGCCGTATGTTCATACAGGCTGGCCTTTTGGTATGAGCAGCGGTCAGATTGCTCAGATTATCGGGGCTTGTATTGTGGCTTTGTTTTTGTGTATTGGAAGTTTCCGTAGCGCTGGGGCTTGCTGTGTTTTGTCATGGATAATGTTTGGTGTGCTCCTGTATCTTGGCTGGTTTGGTATAGTTACTCCTTATACTATTCCGCAGTTTGCATTCAGCGGTTTTGTAGCATTGATTATAGCTATAGATGAGGGTAAGCAGACGGTGAGGGAAGCTTAGGCATGGCGAAGCTTTTTATTAACTATTTGATTCTCGGTGTTAGTGTTCAAGCTGTTTGTTACTTGTTTTGGGCTTTTAACTTGTTTGGAGGCTTAATTGAGTATCCGCTTGGTGACGTTTCTAGTCTTAGCACTTTGTTCAGTATTGACACATTTAGCGTTTTAATTGGTATAGGCGGCGCAATCGGTATAGGTTTAGCTGCTTTACTGTTGAAACAAGGAACTTACGCTATTTACGCTATGCTCTTGTGGGCTATTGGTTGCATGTTTAAGGTGGTTCAAACTTTTGTACTAGTTATTCCTAATACGATTGGCGCTTTATTACCGGCTTCTACAAATCCTAATCCTGCTTTGTTCCCAGTTAATCCTATACTTGTTGTTGTTAGCTTGTTCTTTGCGCTTGGAGCTTGGCTTTTCATGTTTGGTTTAGTAATTCAAAGGGATGTGATATAAAAAAGTGAAATCTAACAAAAAATCAGCGTTCTTGTTTGTCTTTCTACTTCTATGTATGTCTCTTGTTTATGTTCCGTTAAGTTTTGCAAGCGTTTTTCTGCCGGCTGGAACAGTTTTAGGTTTACCATATTATGAAACAGGAATAACTTTCACTAGTGACTATACCTTGGATAGTGCTTATCGTGAATCAGACAGTAATGTATCTTATTCAAGTTACTGGTTTTTAACTACTGTTGATGGGGAACTTTACGGGTTTAGGCCTCAAACCGTGAATATTACTGTGTCAACGTTTGATTATGACTCCCAAATTGTTTATAGCAAAAGTGGGGCTGGAACTGAAAAGTTTTATTTGACTACGCTTCCAACGTTTGTTTATCTTGATGGCGTATTTGCTTCTGAAGGTTTTGGCTGGAGTAAAACGGGTAATGTTGTAACTGTGTCGGGTGCATTGTCAACTGTTACTTTATCGTTTATTTCTGATGTTACTTCTCCAACTTACACGGTTATTGGACATTCTGGCTCGACTGGTGGAAGCTCAGGCAGTTTTTATTTGTATGCAAATGATAATATTCAGTTGGGCACTTTTTTTTATAGTTACAAGGTTGGTTCGGGTAGCTATGTTAACTTGTCAGCTACAACGTTTAGCAGTACGCCTAGCTGGGCTAATATTAGTCAAACTTTGCCTGCTCAAAACACGACTTACTATTTTAAGTATTATTTCAGTGATTCTTCTGGTAACTGGAATGTGACATCTGAGCAGAGTTTTGCGGTAACTTATATTTCTAGTGGACCTGAACCTACCCCTACTCCGACAGCTACGGCAACTCCTATTCCAACTGCAACTCCTACGCCTTCTCCGATGCCAACGCCTTCGTCACCTGTACGGGCTGGTGAAACAAGAAATCTGTATTTTAGAAGCGACACTTACACGGCTCAAGGTGTATCTGCTTATGGTTTAGATGTAGACGTAACAGATGAAGTTGTGACTTCTAACGTGCAGTTTGATGTTGACATGGTAAAATATGGCCTTCGAGTTTACCTTGTCACTAGCAGTACACATAGAACTGAGTTGACAACTGATTATTCAGCTGTGATAACATTGACAAGTAACTCGTCAGGGTACGTTTATGGTTATTGGGGTATTCCAGAAACAGACGTTATTTTGGGTTATCAAGCATTAGAGTTTGACGTTTACAGTTATACGCCTAGTAGCTTGTGGATTTTGGAAAAATCTTTTATTACTCCGGTATTAATTACTAAAGAAATTTTAAGTTCAAGCTTAACCTTTACCCTGTACGTTAACACTACGTTTACTACGCCAAGCACTTTAGGCGGGACAAGTGATGTTACGAGCAGTTTCGTTTTTGGGGATGTCACTCATAAAAGTGGTATTTATGGTTTAACAGTTACTACTCCTAGGCAAAGTGATATTCAACTTTGGCGTTTAAACAGTGGGGATTATGTTGGGTTTGAAATA
>JBAZEV010000219.1:0-2729 GCA_041653695.1 Bathyarchaeia archaeon | reverse complement strand
CAACCGAATGAAAACTCTAACAGAATGGTTTGAAGAAATCCTACAAGACTTATCAGGGTGTTCTTTTGAGAGCCCACCATTGTATATGGAAGAGTCTTTCAGAAAAGCGGTAAAAGAGTTTCTAATAGATAAGCGTAAGGAACAGGAAACTTTGGTTTTAATTCACTCAAACAAAGTTAATCGCCAGCTTATGATTGACGACTTAATTCAAGATTGCGAAAAAGAAGGACAAAAACCATGAAGTTAGAATACGATAGAACCGGAATCAAAACAAGCAAGAAACTCGGCGCTTATGACGAGCGCAACCTTACTAAATGCAAGTGCGGCAAGCACCGCTATCCAAGCAAGTTGATGTTCATAGAGTTTCTAAAACAACTCAAAGATGTACCTGGGACCGCAGACATTTGGAGTGTACGCCACAACGAAAACGGGTCGGTTGAAATCCATGTTGACATAAAGTATTTTGTAACCGATGCTCAAGAAAGCGAGTGTAGTTCTTTATCAGAAAAAGGAAGTTCTAAAAATGGACAATAGTTTGATTCCAAATTGCCCTGAGTGCCATGGTAAAGGATACATCTTAATTCCCATTTGTGATTATGATGGGGTTCACTATGAGAAAAGCCCTTGTTATGTTTGCACAGTAAAAAGTAGTGGTTCGATATAGGAAAAAGGAACGACACAAAAATGAACCGTGAAAAACTCCCCGAATGGGCGATAAACGCAACCGATGAAGAGTGGGAAAAATTCAAGCAAGAAGAATACAACTGTTGTTTCAACTGCACTGATTGCGGTAAAAGGTTGGTTATAACTCTTTGCAAATATGGTGAAAAAAAACACTATTGTGTAGAACACTGTTCTGAACATAAATGGCAAAGTGATTACGACTGGCAAACAGAATGCGCTAAATGTGGTATTCCCTACGAAGCTTATTTGGAAGGATTATTGAAAAAGAACAAAATTAGGTATTGATTTTAGGAGAAATGAACGATGAACACACGAAAAATTGCAAGACTAACTATTTGGGCGATATTCCTAATAGGTGTCGCTTCAATGTTCTACGGTTTAGCTATAGCTTTAATCAGCAATAACCCGTTTGTAGGTATGCCCTATGTATTCACTGGTTGTATTCCAGCAGTATTGACAACGCCTTTAATCGCTAAAATGGTATTCAAATGATAGCAAGAAAACTTTATGACAGATGTTAACAAACTGTCAGACTATGGAAAAACATTATCGCACCGCAAGCATTTTTTAGTATACCCCGGTTGAGTAAACATTGGTGCTTTGCAGATTGGGCATTTGTCGCCTGCTGGTCCGTTACCTTGCCAGCTTTGCGGGTTGTATGATTGCCCTCTTTATCTGCATATTTTCTTTAGCTCCGGGTTCATGTTAAATCCTCACTGACTCTTTTAATAATTTTTCAAGTTTTGTATTGTCTGCGGTGATGTCAATCCATTCTTTGTGTTTATCATCGTAGATTAGGTTTCTATCGTTCGTTGTTTTTCACCTTCTGTATGTGTTCTTGACATGCAGGTTTTAGTTCGCAGGGGCAACATGTTGTTCCCTCTTTTATGCATATTAATGTGGGTTCGTTGTTAAAATTGTCTTTTGTCATTTTGGTGTACAAATCCTTCTGGCTTTATTTGTTGTGGCTCTTCTGGTTTTTAACTATCTTGATTATCCGGTGTCGTAGTGTGTTGCATTCAGTGCAGTATAGTTTTTCTTGGGTTGCTCCGCAGTTGACGCATTTCTTTTCTACACTATCGCTTTGCGTGTAAAGTCTCTCCTGGCTGCGTCTGATTTGAGTATTAAGGTTTTGAGTTCTGTTAGTTTCTCTAAGTCTTTTTGGATTTTTTTGATTTCTGTTATGTTGTGGTCTATGTCTTTTAGTAGGGTTGTTGTTTCTGTTTTCACTATTGGTTTTCCTCCGTGATTATGGTTAATGCTTTGGCTAGGTCTTTGAACATTTCTACTTTGTTTAGTGCTTCTATTTGAGCTTTTAGCCGGGGCAACTGTGTTAGCGGTGGCGGTGTGGGTAGGTGTTTTTGGCATACGTATTCTTGGGTGAGTAAGATTTTTGCGTATGACGGTTGGCCGCATTTGCAGGGGTGCTGTCTAGTGCGGTGGATTCGTGCGTGTTTTTTATAGTGTTCTCTTAATTCGGGGGGTTGCTTAAACTTTTTTTCGTTTATTTGTTCTGTCATTTTTTACTCTCCTATTATGTGCAGTTTTAAAAGCAATGCTTTTAAGCTTAAGTTTGCACGTTTTGTATTATGAACCATCCAGTTAAGAAAGGTCCCGAAGGTGGGCGTTTTCAACATAGCAAAGCAGGCGATAGGTACCTGCTTGATAAGCCTGTTAAGACTGGTCCGCGTGGCGGTCACTTTCAGCCTTACGGTAAGGGTGACAGGCGTTATTTGCTTGAGACTAAACGGGTTAAGTAACTTTGTCAATCTGTTAAGTCTCCTGTGAATAATCGAAATAATACTGCAAAGATTATCCAGAATATTGCTAACCCAATTATAGACATCCAAGTTACGCCGTAAGTTGTGGCTATCCAACCCGTGGCGGTTATCCAGATTATTGTTAGCATGGCTCCTGTGAATAAGTCTAAGATGTGGGGCTTCTTCTTTTTTATTACCGGTTGTTCTGCGGGTTCTGTTTTTTCTATTTCGTTTATAGGTGCGCTGCAATTCCAGCATTTAGTAGCTTTAGCGTCAAGCTTCGCA
>JBAZEV010000218.1:0-2734 GCA_041653695.1 Bathyarchaeia archaeon | reverse complement strand
GGGTTAGCCATTGCCATGCTTTGCGGTCGTATATTAAATCACATGGAAAAGGTGGGGTGCAGTCTGGGGTTTCTTTGTATTTATATGGTGATGTTATTACGTTTAGTTTTACACCAAATAGTGATTTTACGTGGTTTTTTATGTAGTTAAAGCGGCTTATGGTACTGACTTCACTTGTGCTCATTACAGCGTAGATTTTTGGGTGAACATTTGATTTTAGTAAACCGTTTACTAAGCCTGTTGTGATTGTGCCGCCTCCGCAACTTATTATTACTGAACCTGTTAGCAGTTCTTTGGGTACTGTGCAAACTTGTTCAGCTACTTCACTTATTGTTTCAGGTAAGTGTAGTTTGTCTGGTAACAGGTAACCGTTTAGTGATGTCATATATTTTTTGGCACGGTTGTAACGGATTGATTGTTTAGCGCCTTTTTGTAATTCAATGTGTCCGTTGTGTGCTGTTATCATTTTGCGGTAAAACATGTTTTCTGCTTTTTGTGGCATAAAAACGTAAACTTCAAAATAGTGATTAAACACCATGTTGTTTAGGGCGCTTACTATCCAACCTGCACGGCTTAAACCACTGTCAAGTATACCTATTTTGGTGTATTTGCCTTCTTTTTGCAAAGTTTCCATGTGGGCTTGTACACCGCGTGATTTTGCGTTGTTTGCTGCTGGGAACGGGTTCACAAGGTCTTCACGTTTTACGTAGATGGTTGTTTCGTTTATTTTGTATTGTTCAATGGGGGTTATAATCATGCAAAATACTTCCCGAAGTTGTTTGGTTTATAGTTAGTGATTAAATAGAATTTTTGCACACGGGTGCCTTTGCTGTTGTTTAGCTGGGTAAACGCGCTTGATTCACGGCTGAAAACTTGCACCGTGTAATCTTTCATTAGGTCTGTTAGGGCACGTTTTGATGTGCTAACTACGTATGAACCGTTAACTGATTGGGTTAAAGTTTTATAGTCAACATCAATAGTTGTGATTAAACCCCATTTGCCTTTTAAACTGCGTAGGGTGTCACAGAAGCGAACCCAATCGAAACTAGTGATGTTGTAAAAGCAATCTTTTGCTAAATATGGCGGATCAATAAAACTGTAGGTGGTTTGACTGTCATATTTTGTGAGCACATCGTTTACATCAAGGTTTTCGAATGTGATGTTTTTTAGGCGTTTGTGGGCTACGGCTACGGTGCGGATTGATTTTGCGTGTCCGCCTCGTATACTGAAAAACTGGGCGTTTTTGCCTACTACAGTTTCCTTTTTGCGTCCGTAGGTTATATACAAAAAGCGATATAATGTTTCAACATCATTTGTTGGTACCATACGTTTTACTGCGTCAAATGTTTCTTTACTCATCATCCAATTCATTGATTTTAATTGTAAGTATTGGGTTTTTGTTAGGCGTTGTACGAGTTGGTGAATGTTTTGTGTTTCTGTGTTTAAGTCGTTCATTATTTCAACTTTTGCTGGTGTCATATACCACACGAGCTCACCGCATCCACATGTAGCCTCAACTCTGGTTTCGTGGGGTGGGATTTGGCGTAAAAACTTGGGTATACACCAATTGAGATTACCCATAAGGCTAAAGTACCTACCACCATGCGGCATTAAGCAAAGTACTCTCCTAAGTTTTTATGCGGTTGATAGTTGTATACAATGTAAAATTCCTTTTCGGGATAGTTTGAGTTTTTAAAGAGTGTGTGCAATTTAACTTTCTCCGTTACTTTTATTGAATTAAAGTTTGCAATTAGCTTTTCCATTGTACGCCGTGCGTAAATCCAATTATCCATTGTCGTTTTCATGTTCTCCAAACCGTTTTTAGTGTAGTTCATTGATGAAACGAGCATCCACTTTAGGTGTGTGTTAGATAATGTTTCATAAAGTTTGTTCCAATCAAGGCATGAACAAAGGTAATAATCGTCTTTTGATGGATACGGTGGGTCAATAAACACAAACATGTTTTTTTCTTCCTCAACGGTTTTTATGGCGTCTATTGCGTCCATGTTGAGAAGTTGTATGTTTCGTAAGCGGTTACGTGCTTGTTCTAATCGTTGAACGCTTGTTTTTTCCTCATCTTGGTATTTTGACAAAAACTTTGCGTGTTCAACATCATCATGCGGTTCTTTTAGGGTGTGTAAGTAAAGTCGTCTATAAAGAAAATCGATGTCGTTTTGGGGTACAAATTCTTTAAGGACATAGTCAAAGTGTTTTTGGTCTGCTACCCAATTGTATTCTTTTAGTTTGGTGATTTGTTGGTTGGTTAGTTTTTGTGTTATTGAGTGAATGCGTACTACATTCTGGTCGAAGTCGTTCATGAATTCTTTGTGTGTTGGTGGTTGTGTGTGCCAAATTAGTTCGCCTGCGCCGCAACATGCTTCAAGTGTGGAATCGTAGGCGGGTAGTAGGCGTTTTCCTATTATAGTTTTGAATACCCAATCTAAATTCCCCATAATGCTGAAATAGCGATCACCGTATGGCATTTAGCGTTTAACCTCCAAGTGGATAGCAGGTGCAATGTACAACGTTATTGAACCCATCCCATATTTAAGCTTTACATCAAAAACGAATGGGTTGTCATAGGCAAAACTGATTTTAGTTGTTTCTGCAAGTGACAACAGTGATTTTATTAGTTGCTTTAGGTAAACGCAACTTAACAATGTATTTGGGTTGCGCTCGGTTTGTTGACTATCCCAGCATGCGTTGACTGTTTTTGTTGTGTTTGTGCCATCAC
>JBAZEV010000217.1:0-2739 GCA_041653695.1 Bathyarchaeia archaeon | reverse complement strand
GAAAGGATAAGAATTGGTTTTTTGGTTCAGGTTGTGCGTTGTTGAAGTTGCTCATAGATATTGCTTGGTTGCTTTAGCTATAAAAGGTTGTAGTCTACTTTTAAATAAAAATAGTAAGTTAGAATGGGAAATCGTTTTGTCTGCGTATTTTGCGTCGTTGGCTTTTTTCAGAATCATCTTTGATGCGGATAGTGATGGTTTTGCCTGATCCTTTGTTTACTTGCCGGCGTTTGCGTGGTGGTCCTAATATGTCGAAGTCGTCTCCCCATGTTGATAGGCCTTGTCCCATGCCTTGTCCGAATTTTCCGAATGATTCTATTGCGCCCATTACTCCGGTGCTGCGGCCTTCTTTGCCTTGTTTGTAGCCTTGTGCTTTTGCTCGTGCTATTGCTCCTTTCTGGTAGGCTTCATGTCGGGCTATGTTGGTTTTTTCTTTTAGTTCGCGTTTGAAGCGTGATTCTCTTTCGTAATCTTCTTTTTTGGATTTTATTTTGCTTTTGATGAAGTTTTCTAATCCCATTATAATCGCCTTGGGGATAAATCTTTTAATCTTAAACTGTCGGTTTTACCTATTCTGCCTGTGTCTCGGAGAAGTTTTGTCATGGCTGCTTTTGCGTTGGGTGCTTGTATTTCTTTGTAGTCTTTGAAGGTTGTTATTCGTTTTTCTGCGAACTGGGCTTTTTTTACTGCGCTCATGCTGGCGGGTACTAATGCGTAGTCTATGTTTTTGTTTTTTATTTTTAACAGGTAAGTTGGCATAATTAGTTATTGTTTTGTTTAGAATAAAAGATTTATCCCTGTTTTTATGCATAAACTTTTATGTGTGTAGTCTACATTTTATGTTTATGACATATTTAACATGGATTGCTTTGTATTTGGTTTTTGCAATTTGCCTAGTAGTAGGCGTATTTGGGGGTGCTTGGTATGGGGCGATTTGGATGAAGCTTCCTAAACAGAAAGTGACTAACATGATAGAGTTGGCATCGTTGCATCCTGGTGTGGTTGTGTATGATTTGGGCGCAGGGTTTGGTAACATCACGTTTAAGGCTGCGCAGTCTGGGGCAAAGGTTGTGGCTGTTGAAGCTGACGGATTTAAGGCATGGTGGATAAAAATGCAGATTAAGAAAAAACAGTTAAGCAACGTAACAGTGGTTCATGGGAACTTGTTGAATATGGATTTATCAAAGGCTGACGTTTTGTTGTGTTACTTGTCGGGTATGTTGATGAAGCATATTTCTCAGATGCCCCTCAAACAAGGATGCGTCATTGTGAGTGCAGAGCATAAGATTCACGCATGGAAACCCATAGCGGTGGATAATAGCAGTTTTACAAATCATCTATACGTTTACCGTGTTGGTGAATCAAACTGCTATAGAAATTAGTAATCCTATGAATAGGAAGGGTAAGAATCTTAGGATGCGTTGTTTTTTGTATAATCCATAAGCTGTACCTGTTAATCCTCCTATTAGTAGCATAGTTAAAGGTACAGTAGATATGTGACCCATAAAGCAAACAGTGGGCGTACATAGAGAAATCATTATGACTGCTTTTGCGTCTGCTCCTCCCATTCCGTTTAGTTTGTATGCTGCGAAGACTAAACCACAAGCCATAATGCCACTAAGCAATATGGGTAGCCACAGTATGGGCATAAGCCATAATTCAACCAAAGTTAACAGTGTACCAAACGGAGTGTATAGCCATAGTTTGTTGGAGGCTTGGCCTGTTTTTGCGTCTTGAAAAGCAGCTACAGCCATAACAGCTAATACTGGGGCTACTCGGATTAAATCAAAAACTGCAAGTTGCTCAAAAGAAAGCAACCTTTCACCTATGGACAATTGTCTTTGATGAATTTGTCAAAAACTTTTGCGTGGCTCGCTTCATCTTTGCCTAGTTTTGGGTAGCCGTATTCTCGGTATTCTTTTGCCGACTTATTTTCGTCAGCGCGGAAGTATCGGGCTTTTTTACAGGTTAGCTGTTTTTTTGATTTTACAGATTTTTTTTGCAACATATTCACCATACTTAAGATATTTTGTAGGCGCTTGCTTCTGCATAAACTAATATGACTATGTTGTGTTTAAAAGTTTTTAGCTAAAATTATAGTAGCAAATTTAAATGTACGCATAATTTTTATACTTAACCAAGCATACATTCAGGTGTAGATGAATAATGAGTGCCCAAGTTCCCGCTTCCTCTGCATATTGGCAGCAAATACAGCAGATTCAGCAAGAGAATGCACGTTTTGAAGCTGCACGTGCAGCCGGACAGATTAGTCAAGCTCAGTATAATACGGCTATGGCGTACCAAAATCAGCGTTTATCACAGTTGCAGCAGCAACCATCTGTGCCTACTCCGCAGCCTGCCCCTGCACCAGTTGTTGATAATACACCTCCGGATATTTCGGGCACAACAGCAAGACCGCCAAGTGCTATAAATCAGGCTTCAGACCTTAATCAAGCAGCAACGTCGCCTAGCCAAATAGACCAGGGCCCATTAGAAACTCCACAGCAAGTCGGCGTAGTGTTTACCACTGGACCAATTACCCAAGCAGAGATTGATTGGTATGCAGGCCGAGGAAAGTTTTTAGTTCCTGATAGCTTGAAGTTGCCGCAAGGTGCAAAAGTTACAGGTTCACGCATAGAAGATGGTCAAATAATAGTAGAGTATAAAACTACTGAGATGCAAGAGTTAGAGCAGCAGTTAAACCTTGATGCTGTTAAGTGGGAGCAGGCAGGCTTTTCA
>JBAZEV010000216.1:1568-2751 GCA_041653695.1 Bathyarchaeia archaeon | reverse complement strand
GATGTTAAAGTTTCTGACAAGTTGTTCTTTACGGTTTTTGAGTCTGTCCACTGTTGGGTTTTGGGTGTTGCTTCTGGTTTTTTTTGCTTCTACTATGTCTTTGTTAAGTATTCTGAGGGCGTCTCGGTTGCGTTCTATGGCTACGTTCGTATATTTTTTCATACCTTCGATGGCAGTTAGCATCTTGGCTTCTGCTGGGTTGCTGCCTGCGCGGAACCAAGCTATTTGATATGTCTTATAGTTCTGCCATATCAGCTCTAACTTATTCACGTAGAATTCGAATTTTGCTTCAGCTGATAGAGTCGTGGGAGGTGTTACCTCGAAGAGGCTGTTAAAGTGTGCCTGTTCTTTTTCTCGCTCATAGACTCTTTCAGTTGTTAGGATTTGTAAGCCTGCTTGTTTGAGTGCTTCATAGGCGAATTTATTGAAGCTTTTTTCGCCTGTGTCTGTGTTGTTTGTTTCTTGTGTTTTTCTTACTTTAAATTTCAATAGCGATTTCTCCCATGGTTAAAATTCTCCAGAGTTGTTTTTGGACTGTTTGGGTTTTTGTGTCTTTAAGCCAGATGGCTATTATGTAAATTAAAAAAGACAGGGGAAGAAGGGCGACGGCTATGATTTTTTCTGTTCGGTTGGCTCTTTTCAAATATTTCAATCTCCGCCTCGCCTTCTTTTTAGGTAATAGATTGCTACTGCTGTGGCGGCGGCTACTACTCCGATTATTGTGGCGTCTAGAATGGGATTTTGTGTGGCTGCTATTAACTGGTTCATTAAGTCAGGGTTGATTGATAGGAAAACCAGTATGCCTATGAAAACAGCGAATAACATAATATATGGCATGATGTTTTGGAATCGGCTTTCATTGTTGCGTTTTAGCCAGGCTAATCCGCCTTCCCAGCTATGGATCGTTGAGACTACGCCTTGAGCAATTTCTATGGCTACGTCGGAGGCTCTTCCTATTAGGTCTTTGAAAGCTTCGTTTTCAGCGCTGTTTAACAGATGGATTTGTTCGTTCATGTCGGCGTATGCTTTATCTTCTTGGCCTTGGCGTTTTGCTTCTCTGAGTGCCATCTTGTATTCTTCTTGCTCTTCCTGGTCTTTGGTTTTCGCTATGGATTGTGCGGGGGCTGTTGTAGTTTGTAGTTGGGTGGGGTTGGATGTTATGCTTTCATATCTGCCGCCGATT
>JBAZEV010000216.1:1205-1558 GCA_041653695.1 Bathyarchaeia archaeon | reverse complement strand
AAGATGGGTATTTTGGCGCCATGTTTTATGTTTAGGTATGCTAGTTTGATTGGTTTTACTGTGAGGGTGTCGGTGTGGCCGTGTGGGATTTCCATATCCTTGTAGAGGGCTGTGCCACGTTGTAGGTTTATCAGGTCTTTTAGTTTTCCATTGTAATGGAGAACTACTTCATGGATTTTGCCGAATTCTGCGTATTTGGGGTTGTAGTCTGTTGGTTCCATTAGTCTTAGTCTGGTGTTTCTCCATCCTGTAGGTTTTCCGTTTAATAGTTCCTCTGTTGTCCCCTCTTCGATTTCTTCCCAGAATATTGATAGTGGATAGTTTTCTTCGCGGACAATTAAAAGAAAATTGTG
>JBAZEV010000216.1:0-1195 GCA_041653695.1 Bathyarchaeia archaeon | reverse complement strand
ACCGAAGAATATGAGTGCTGCTGCGATGCCTCCTGCGACGAGTCCGATGAGTCCGGCTTCTATGCCCCAGATGGCTATGATTCCGAACATTACTGCCATTAGGGCGCCTGCGGCTGCCATCATGAAGATGAGGAAGTATTTCATTTCGCCGCTGAAGGCGCCGCCGAATGCTTCTCGTGCTGTGGTTTGTTCGGTCATGTTTAGTCACTTACTGGTTTTTCTGTGTAGATGGGTTCGGTTGGTGTGGTTGTTGTTGGTTGGGTGGTTGGTGTTGGTGTTTGTTGTGGTTTGGGGGTGTTGTCGATTTTTAGGGTGTAGGTGCCTGTTAATTGGACTTCTTTGCCGTGGTAGTTGATTGTTTGGTCGATGGGTATGGTGATGTTGAGTTCTATTTTTTCTTGGGCGATGTCTAGGAGGTGGTCGAGTTTTTGGGTGATTTTTTCTTCAAAAGTTTGTTGTTTTTGGGGTTGGGTGTTGCCATTGTTGCCATATGGCATGTTTTGGTGGGTTGGCGTTGTTGGGGTGGGTGTTGGTGGTTCTTGGTTGTTGGTGGGGTTTTCTGTAGAGTTTTCGTCTATGATTTGTTGGTGTTGATGTTTTTTGTGTTTTATGTAGATGATGAGGGCGGCTAGGGTTGCGGCGGCGGGGATGAGGAGGTATGCAAAGTTTTTGTCGTAGATTGTGTAGATTGCTATGAAGATTAGGGCTGTGATGTTTATTGATGTTGCGAGTTCGGGTTTATGGATTTTTGGTTTCATTTTTTTGTTTTTCCTTTAAAATTCGGATTTCTCCGTAGACTTCGATTGTTCCGTTTTTGTCTACTTCTTTGACGGTCCTGAGTTCGATTTCACTGACTTCTATTATGGCGAGGTATGAGCGGAAGATTTGGAGGAGGTTGATGCTTTGGGTGGAGGTGCCTTTATTGATTCTTCGTTTTTCTTTTTCTAGGATTTTGGTTGTTTTTTCTTCTGTTGTCAAGGGTTTAGGACCTGTTTTGTTTTTGGGGGTTGCTTGTTTATAAAGGCGGATTTTTTACCCTGTTATTTTACCTTGTTGTTTTACATAGGTATTTTACGCATATATCTTTAGAAGATAGTTTTATATAGTTTCGGCGGTAAACTGCCTTCAAAGATTAAAAGGAAAGGACATAAAATGAAAATAAAAATGACTAGCATTCTAATCGGTCTCGCTCTCT
>JBAZEV010000215.1:0-2753 GCA_041653695.1 Bathyarchaeia archaeon | reverse complement strand
AGATTAATAATATATAAGTTATATTAACACGTTTAAACCTATAACAACGCTTTTATCTAAGTCTAGAATAAAATACAAGTCGGAGTGCGTTTGGTTGTTGGAGAGAGTCAAGAAAACTCTCAAACCCATGAGAGACTGGATGAACAGCAACAGCATAGAACGCTCATTTTCAAAATCAAGAAAAATACAAGGCAACCAATGCCAAAGAAACTTAATCAGGTCAGGCGGATGTGTAATGGCTCCAATACCAGTAGAATGGCTTGCTGAAACCACAAAGAAATCGGAACAAGAAATAGTCAATGTTTCAAAAGCTAACCCGATTTCAGTGTCGGAAGAATTAACTGAAAAAGGCGTTTTAATAGGCGCTCCAAAAGAAGGCAAAAATTATGAGTGAAAACAGAATTTTTAGACACATCCTAATAATCGCGTTAGTCGTCATAGCCATATTCATAGTTGGAGAAGTAACTTGGATTTTTAGCGGTTTATCCCAAACTTTCCAATCTGACACTTACCACTACGCCTTATATTCAGGCATGGCTATAGCTGGAAGCTCCGGACTACTAATTTCAATTAAACAATTCAACAAGCAAGAACAACAACAAGAGCAACCAGAAAACATGCATCCCGAAATCCCAAAGGATCAGCAAGAAAGATATGAGAAGCTAAGAGAACTTGGCATCCCAGAAACACCCATAGAAAAATCAGAACCCACATCGTCAGCGCCGATAATAGAAATGCAACCCACACAATCCACAGTACAAAAACAAACGCAAACTACAGAATCATTCGCGTACCTCGGCGATGAATGGCAAAAAAAACCCGAAAACAACGGACACAAAGAAGCATTTAGTTTGGAAACTTTCGATGGGATAGCTAATGATGAAGCCAAATTAGCTTTGCGGAATATGAAGCATAAAAAAGTGTTTTTTGAAGCCGAACTGCAAGAGAACGGCGAAATGAAAGTTACTAAACTCAAAATTAAAGGCATAACAACAGGCACAGAAAACACAATAGTTCCAAAGCAACCTGAACCTAAAACGCCTGTTAAGCCTGAAACACAACTTCATAGGATGCGACCATAATGAATTGGCCCAAGATAAATATCGATACCGAGAGCGCCTTCATGGAAAACCTCCCCATGATCCCCCTATTCATAGTCGTATTTCTAATGTTAATCCCCTCGATACCGCCAGAAATAAAGACTCCCTTAGTGATGGGCGGCATGGCAGTATCAGTTGTAGTCATAGTTTTAGCTGATAAAGTAGCACAGTGGGAAGCCTCCAAATACTTCGCGTTAGAACTCATCGTCCGTCCCCAACAAAAACGTTTACGCATATACGTTAAAGAAAGCAGCGAAGACATACAAAGCACCCTCGTTGACCCAGACCGCATGGTTTACAAAACAACCCTTGAATGTGAACCGGTGCTGTGGGAACCATACGGAAAAATAAGCATCATAGAACTTTTACATGAGTTAACCTGGGAAAAACGCATCGTTGGAGTCGGAGGCAAAGTTGTATTTCGTGGCTTAAGCGGCATCCAACATAACAAACTTGCAATCTTAACCGTGTGGGAACCCAAAGAAGTAAAAGGACGCTTAGACCCTAAACGGTTAGAGTTTGTACCAGTCTTCACGATTGCTGAAGCTCCCCGCGATTGGAGTATGATGGCTGAACCAGCCGAAATGTTAGACACAGGATTAACAACAGCGATAATTCCCGCAAACGGTCAACAACTCGCAGCCGCTACAGAAGAAATCTATAAAGCTGAAATCCAAACTTTAAAACAAGACTTAGCTACAACAAAAACAGATTTACGCCTTGAGCAACAACGGTCAGTAAGAGTGCACGGTTTTGTCGGTGATGTAGTGAACAGTTTTTATGGAGCTATCGGAAAAACCCGCGACATCGGCAAACTTGTCTTAGAAGAAATCTTAACTGCTATGGCAGCGCATACAGACATAACTGAAGCTGTAAAAGAATATCATCCTTCAAACCTGTTTAAACTCACGCGAAACGCCGTCATTGTTATCGTAGCAGTTTTAGCCGTAGTTTGCATAATGAACGCGGATGTTAGAGCATGGATAAGCCAATACATAGTTTGGTTCATCCTCGCGTTTGCAGCCGCAGTAATCTTAATCTTTTACCTACGGGAAAGGGATAAACGATAACTGAAGACAAAAAAGGCTTTCGCCAACGCATAGGCGAATTATTCTATAAACCTAAACGAGAGGACCAGTTAGACCGAAAACTTAGCGGTTTAGGAATAGATGTTGCAACAGACATAAAACTGCAAGAACGCCTATATATTCTGCAAAAACTATTCGAAGAAATCAATGAGGACATAAAAGACACAGAACCCAAAGCTTACTTATCAACCCTCAAAGCGAAACTAGATAATTTAAACACGGCTGTATGTGCCATAGCTGGACCCTACGCTAGAGCAGGCAACAACCCACGTTATCAACGCCTAATACGTGGATGGACAAGTTGGTACGCTTTAGCTTCAAGCTGGATTCTAAGAACAAACGACTTCTTTGTAAACACCAACCAAGAGCAAGATAAAACAGCCGAACCCATAGATTACGGCACATTAAACACAGGCACAATAGTCAAACTATTACATGACACCTTAGTTAAGCACGTTTTCAAAGACGCATACATGGCTTTAGAATTTTGCTTTTTCGACAAAGATGTTTCGCCACATGCTGTAACGGTAATCCAAACTCTCCAACAAAGTAACCAAGTAGATAT
>JBAZEV010000214.1:0-2768 GCA_041653695.1 Bathyarchaeia archaeon | reverse complement strand
TCACCCTTTTGCTTTTATAACCAAAAATAGATATATCTTTGTAAGATAGATATGCTTATTAGTTAAGTGATTAAAATGCAGAAACAAGTTAAGGCTTCTAAAAAACTCTCTGTTTATGCACTAATAGTTTTAATTGTTTGCTCCACTTGCCTAATTTGCATTCCACAAGTAAACGCAGCCGTAACCAGTGCAACCATTACGGCATCATCAAACATTGGTAGTATTACAATTACTGATGACACAAACTCGTCTTATTCTAGAACGATTAGTAGTTTTCCGACAACGTTTTATTTTGAAACCTTTGACGATTTAACTTTGTCCACTAGCGACCCAGATTTTGGTAGTTGGGAATATGGTTATGGAAGTTCAAATGAAAACCCCCTTACCCTAACGGCTGGTTTAGATACTTTGAATGTGCAAGGTGTACCCCAAATTTCTGTTAGCATTGACTCGCCTACATCTATTTGGTACAGTGAATCGCCAACTTTGAGTATTTCTTACACTGTTGAGGATTGCAATTTAGACACGATATTATACGATTTAGTATGGTATGGAATACAACCGCCAGTTAAAAATGACTTTGTATATACTGTGCCAGTTGATTTGAATATTGGAAATGGTCAATGGTCACTTAACGTTACAGCCTATAGTGATGCTAGTGTAACAGCAACAGACAGCGTAAGTTTTGGCGTTAACGTTCCAAACCCACAGACCTATACTATTACGCCTAGCCATGACTCAGGCTGCACAATAACGCCTAACACAGCACAAGAAGTGGCAGAAGGCGGCAGCCAAGGCTTCACTTACAGCGCAGATACTGGCTATAACATTTCAAGCGTCTTAGTTGATGGCGTTTCAGTAGCGAATACTGGAAGCTACACGTTTAACAATGTGCAGGCAGACCACACCATAAGCGTCACTTCTACGCCTAAAATCCGCTACAGTGACATAGCAGTTTCAGACACAATCGCCAATAAAACAGTAACATTTTCAAGCTACTGGACAGACGAAACAGTTAACCTACTAAACTACACATTTTCAACCAACAACACAGGAGTATGGACAAATGATACTGCTGTCGCTTTTAGCGGTACCCCTGGATGGGCTAACGTGTCTAAAACCTTGAACTCAACTATTGGTCAAGTTGTTGGTTATCAATGGTTTGTTAATGATACTGCTGGGAACTTGAATAACACAGCTATTCAAACCTTAACAACCAAAGCTTACTACATTACAGCCTCAAATGACACTTACAGCCTGCTTGAACCGCTAGGGCAAGTAGCAGTTTGTTATGGGGCTAATCAGCAATTTAATTTTTCAGCCTTAGACGGCTACACTGTAGAGCAAGTGGTAATCAACGGTTCTGTTTCAGCATCCACAACTAGCCCATATGTTTTCCTTGATATTCAAGCAAACCAAACCATAAGCGTATCAACAAGTGAACAGGTCTGGTATGTGAACGCCACAAGCGACACAGGATGCACTGTTGACCCAACAGGACTGCTTATGATTCCAGCAGGCACATGGGCTAATTTCACGTTTAGCGCAAACGTAGGATACCAACTATACAAACTATACGTTAACGACACAGAAACAGCGTCAGGCACAACATACAATTTCATACCAACAGGCAACACAACACTATACATAACTTCAACAGAAATTAGCACTGGATTGCCAGCGGGTGGAGGAGGCGGTTTACCTACTTCACCGCCAACGTCAACGGCGACGCCACAGCCAACCCTATCTTCATTTGATGTTGATGAAGCAGCTCGGAACAACATTATTCTTAGCGTTGGGGTTGCTGCGATTGCTGTTTTGGTTGCAGCCGTGATTTTTGCTAAACCCGCGAAGAAAACGGTGCAGCACGAAATAAAATCATGGAACAACTAGTGTTCGAAATAAAATAATGGTGAAAAGGTGAAAAGTATGAACTTATCGGAATTAAAAGCAAAGTTAAATGAGGTCTTAGATAAATCAGACAGGCGAGAAGGAACATACCTTAGTGAGGAATCAAAGAATATTCTTGCCACGTTAGGCTTGGATGCCAGTGACATTATAACGGATGATTATTATGATTTCCAAGCTGTAGAGTTTGTAATCAAAGTGTTATCTATTCTAGATAAGCCAGAGTAAAATAGTGGGATGAAACTGTGTGTCTCAGGTTGGAAAGGCAACTAATCAACTCATTTTGGCTTCCATAGTTGCTTTCCTATCTTTCCTGTTACTGTATGCTTCAATGTTTTACATGTGGGCTTACAGCATGTGGTTTAACCGTTGGGATTTCATGTTTGGCTCAGTCGGGCTTGCGACATCACTGTTTTTTGCTGTTTACTTCGTTTTTGTACTAGGCGCTTTAGTTAACAAATACTTGTTTGCCAAGAAACGTTGAGGATAGGAAAATTTTAAATCTCTAAAAGATATATATGTTAAAGTAACAGTTGGCGTTTAATATTGAAACTTGGATTCAAAGGCAAAACAGCAAAACTATTCATTGCAGGATTCTTCATAATCGTCATTTTAGCAGTCACCGCTTATGGTGCATCAACCGGTCTTAAAGTTGTTGAGGATTCTTATGGCTTCAGGTTTTTTGTTGGCGGCAGCAAAGAAGGCGCTATCAGTAACGGTGACCCTTTTTCGCTTACCCCCACAGAACTAGGCCATGTACAATTAACGGTCTGGGCTAGCCCTCCATATCCAAACGTGTATTTTAAAGCATACATCGACGGCAACCTAATAGGCGAAGGCTATGGTGTAGGCTCTAACAA
>JBAZEV010000213.1:0-2776 GCA_041653695.1 Bathyarchaeia archaeon | reverse complement strand
CCGGGTAGACTGGGAATTGCCATCCGCGTAGCCGTTGAAGAAGCACTCAACACCGACAACGTGAAGTATACAATCGGCAGCGTTGTGAACCATGTTTTGTTGCACCAGACTGTTATTGGCCTTGAAACCCAGAAACAGTTGGCGATGGTGGATGATTACCCTGACCAGATTATCGGTTGTGTAGGTGGAGGAAGCAGCTTCTCTGGAATCTACTGGCCATTCTACTACGATAAAGTGAAAGGCAAAGCACCCAAACAAACAGAGTTCATCGCAGTTGAATCATCTGCATGCCCGAAGGTAACAAAGGGATACTACACCTATGACCACGGTGACACAGCAAAAATCATACCCTTGGTTAAAATGCACACAGTAGGCCACACATTCATACCTGCACCAATCCACGCAGGTGGACTACGGTACCACGGAATGGCACCAACAGTCAGCCTGATGAAAGAAGAAGGCGAAGTCCAGTCACGTGCATACAACCAGCTAGAAACCTTTGAAGCAGCAAAACTGTTCGCACAAACAGAAGGCATAATCCCCGCACCAGAACCTTCACATGCAATCAAAGGCGCAATCGACGAAGCCCTGAAATGTAAAGAAACAGGCGAAGAGAAAACCATCGTGTTCCTGTTGTGCGGTCACGGACACTTTGACATGCAAGCATACGACGACTACAACCACGGCAAAATATTACCATACGAATACCCCAAAGCCAAAGTCATCGAAGCAATGAAGAAACTCAAAGCACTCTACCCGTGGCTCAACGATGAACTAAGCAACCTAGCTTAAACACAAAAAAGGGTTAACCCCTTTTTCTTTATTTTTTTTCATTTTCTATTAAAACTATATCAGCACACATTTTCTGGGTCTTAACAACGTTTAGCGGACGCCAACACGACTATTTTTCCATATGTTAAAGTAACAGTAAAAACCAGTAATATTGGGGGCTTGGGTTTTGGCAAGGATTTCTCAGATTACAAAAAGGGATGGACGTGTAGTAAGTTTTGATGAAACAAAAATTGTGAACGCCATCCTCAAAGCATTACAGGCAGTAAAACGGGGAGATGGAACTATTGCGGGGCAACTTTCAGCAGAGGTTGTTCGGTTGCTTGACAGCCGTTTTGTTGGTAAGGTTCCAAGTGTGGAAAACATTCAGGACATCGTTGAAGAGGTTTTAATCAAAAACGGTTACGCTGATGTGGCTAAGGCATATATTTTGTATCGGCAGCAACATGCTGAAATCAGGGATTTCAAGAAATTTGTTGGAGTAGTCGACGACCTCAAGTTGGGCGTCAACGCGCTTAAGGTGCTGAAAAGCAGGTATCTGATGAAGGATGAGGAAGGCAAGGTTGTTGAAACGCCCAAACAGATGTTTCGACGCGTAGCCAAGGCAGTTGCTAAAACTGATGCGTTATACGAAAAGGGTGCAGATTTAGAAAAAACTGAGGAAACGTTTTATCAGGTCATGGTTGACAGCCTGTTTTTGCCTAACTCACCAACTTTGATGAATGCTGGAACAAGGCTGGGGCAGCTTTCGGCATGTTTTGTTTTACCAGTCGAGGACTCGATAGAAGGCATATTCACTTCGCTTAAGCACATGGCGATGATTCACCAGTCAGGTGGAGGAACAGGGTTTTCGTTCTCAAAACTAAGACCCGCAGGCGACATAGTCGGCTCCACCAAAGGAGTTGCTTCAGGTCCGGTTTCGTTCATGACCATCTACGACGCCGCAACCAACGTGATTAAACAAGGCGGACGCAGACGAGGCGCAAACATGGGAATCTTGGATGTAACACACCCAGATATTTTGCGGTTCATAGAAGCAAAACATAAGGAGGGAATTCTTACCAACTTTAACATCTCGGTTGCGGTTACGGACGAATTCATGGAAGCCGTAGAAAATGATTCAGAATACGAGCTTGTAAATCCCCGTAATAACGTGGTAGAGAAAACGTTGCGGGCTAGCCATGTTTTTGATTTGCTGGTTGCGAACGCTTGGAGAACAGGAGACCCCGGCTTGATATTCATTGACGAAATCAACCGCCATAACCCAACTCCCCAGATTGGACGTATCATGAGCACAAACCCGTGCGGAGAACAGCCGCTTCTGCCGTATGAGTCATGTAATTTGGGTTCAATTAATTTGGCGAAGATGACCAAAGGCAACAATGTGGATTGGGAGAAACTTGGGTATGTGGTCGGGGTTGCGGTTCATTTTCTGGATAACGTTATTGACGTAAACAAGTATCCGATTCCAGAAATCGGTGAACTCACCCGAGCTAACCGAAAGATTGGATTAGGGGTAATGGGTTTTGCGGATATGCTCATCATGTTGGGTGTTCCCTACGATTCTGAGCAAGGCTTGGAACTTGCCGAAAAGGTGATGAAATACATCCATGAGACGGCAATGCAGAAGTCTGTTGAGATTGCCCAAAAACGTGGAGCGTTTCCCAACTTTAAGGGAAGCATCTTGGAAAAACTGGGTTACAAGGCAATCCGCAACTCTACGGTTACCACGATTGCGCCCACGGGAACGCTTAGTATTATTGCTGGTTGCTCAAGTGGTATCGAGCCGATTTTTGCGGTTGCGTTTGTTCGTAACGTTATGGAGGGCACGCAGTTGCTTGAGGTTCAACCCACATTTGAAACAGTTGCAAGGGAACGGGGTTTTTACAGTAAAGATTTGATGATGCAGGTCGCGAAAACGGGTTCGATACAAGGTTTAACCGGTGTCCCCAAGGATATACGCCGCGCCTTTGTTACGTCCTTGGAC
>JBAZEV010000212.1:0-2786 GCA_041653695.1 Bathyarchaeia archaeon | reverse complement strand
AAAGGTTTGGAAGACAAAGCCGATTTCCCTGTCCTCAGGAGGAACTTTGTCGACGCGTTTGTCGCCGATGTATATTTCGCCGCTGTCAGGTTCAATAAGTCCAGCAATAAGACGTAGCAGTGTAGTTTTGCCGCATCCGCTGGGTCCAAGCAGCGAAAAATATTCTTTGTCTTTTATGGTTAAGCTGACGTGGTCTAACGCGTAAATATCCCCGTATTTTTTTGTAACATTGACTACTTTGACATCAGGCATTAATTTTCATCCAGCATTAAGATTATTTCCGCGTTTATCCTGTTTATCCTTTTATGATTTTTCATTCTAAATCTTTCCTTTTCTGGTTAAAAGTCTCAACACTAACAAGACAATGAATGATAACACAATTAGTATTCCACAGCCTAAGCCAATATCGAGTGGTGAAGCATTCACAACACCACGTACCCAGTTCACTATAACTACTGGAGCAGTCTGCAGGTTTGTTGAGACTGCTAAAGTTGCGCCGGTTTCACTTACGCTTCTTGTAAAAACCATGATCGCGCCTGAAAGAATCGAGTACTTAGTTACTGGCAAAACTACTGAGCGGAAAACTGTGAAGGGTTTGGCGCCTAATGTTCTTGCCGCATCTTCCATGTCAAGGTTTATGCGTTCCATAGCCGCCGACATTGACCTAACAAAGTATGGATAAGTAATGGATAAATGCGCAAAGATTAGCAGCAAAAGCTCAGGCATGCCTGTGAAGCCTTGCCAGAAAAACTTGAGTGAAATTCCCAAGGCGATGGACGGCACGATTAATGGGATGTTAATTAGCATGTCAAGAATTGTTGAGGGCAGTTTGCCGAAGGTTTTTCTTGCGATAAGAATCGCCATTGGAATTCCAGTAACTATGCCAAGCACTGTAACTATTGCGCCTAAACCGTAAGATAACAGTAGGCTTTGCCAATAGTTAGCCCAAATTCCTGAACCAGTGAAGGCTGCCGTTAGGGTGGTTCCTGTTGCGATTGCTTGAAATGCAGGCAACGCAACAAACAGCGATGGAACCAGAATAATTACAAAGAAGACACCAAGCGTTATCGTGTTGCGTGTATATGCGGCTTTCTTGTAACTAAACTTCTTTTCAATGCCTGCCAAGCCTTTTCCAAAAGGCAGAGAGATTTTTTTGCCTAAAAATTGGATTAAACCAAAAAGTACCAGTGAAACCACAATTAGGATTATGCTTGCAAACACTGTTGCGCCTTCATAAACAGTTAGCGGTAATGTACCGTTATTATATTGGTTACTTAAGTTTTGAAGAAACACTGGACCGTTCTGAAATGCTCCTGCAACAATGAAAGTTGCGCCAGTTTCTGATAGTGAACGTGCAAACGCCAGGGCAAAAGCCGCAATTAATGCTGGTTTGATTATAGGGAAAGTCACGGTTCGAATAGCTGTTAATGGCGCGGCGCCAAGTGTTCTTGATGCGCGTTCATACTCCATCTTATAATCTAGCAGTGAACCCACAATGACACGAACAACAACTGGGAACGAAAACGTGAAATGCAAAAGCATAACAAGCAGCCAACCCGGAGAAACAAGAGAATCACCAAAAAGAGCTGAGATTCCGCCGCTTTGGCTCCAAAAAAGCAAAAGCGAGTAACCCAAGGCAGCGGTTGGAACAATGAACGGTATATCTGCCATGGTGTCAAGGACGCTAAGCCACCTTGATTTGCCGCGGGTGATAATCCATGCCAAGGGTATTCCAGCGACAAGGTCTAAGGCTGAAACAATCAGCGCTATTACGAATGAGTTTGATATGGCAACTAAGGCTTGATTCATAATGTCAGGCTGGTTTAGGACATTTTGGATTGTTCCAGCCTTCGTAAAAATGCCGATAATTGGCGGTATCAAAATTATCGCGAAGAATATGATGATGGCTGACAGGTACAGCGTGTATTTTAAGGGCTTTTTTGAAGACCAAGAGTTTAATATTTGTGAGAGTTTACTTGGCACGTTAATGCTCCTGTTTTTCAGGGTTTCTTTGCTCAAAAGAAAATCTAAATAGACTATTCAGGTATATTAGTTATGTCTTTAGTGAGCCTTTTTTCACGTTGTTTCTAAGTAAAATAGTTAGCTTACACTAAGTCTATATAGCACTCGCAAAAGCGCTGGGTTTTTACTATTTATTGATGTTTGATTTAGGTTAGCTTTTTTGTGTTAGTAGTTGTGGGGAAAAGTCCCTTAGCACAACAACTTCTAAGAGATTGTGCGGTTTGTTGTGTTTTGCGTTTGGCTGTTTTATGGGTTTGTGTTCTGGTTGTGGTTGCTGCCACAAGCAGCTGCTTTCCGTGACAGCAAGGATGGATTGCCGTTGGTTGGTCTGCAGTTGTCCGCCCTACAGAACACATTGCTAAAAAGCTTTTGGTGGGCCGTACCGGATTTGAACCGGTGATCTTCGCCGCGTGAGGGCGACGTCCTAGCCAGCTAGACTAACGGCCCAGTGTTTTCGGATTCAAAATACATAGTTTCCCTTCATAAAACCTTTCCTTATCTAGCACATAAACTATCAGATTAAAGGTGGAAAAGTTTGCACAATTACGATGAGACTGAAGGTTTCAAAGAGCATAAGCATGATGATATACTGGTTTTCGCGTGTTTTCTAGGCAGCGCTTTAGTTGGCTACTTTTTAATGAATTATTTCCCGCTGCTTGGCATCTAACAAAAACACAATGTATCAGAAAGCTTTAAAACGGCTATGTTCATTTTTGATGTGGTATCCCAGGAAACTGTGCCGAGGTAGCTCACTCTCGGAACCT
>JBAZEV010000211.1:391-2794 GCA_041653695.1 Bathyarchaeia archaeon | reverse complement strand
AAACTGTCACTGTTGCATCGGCTTTTGAATCGGGCAAGGGCATAAACAAGCCGTTGATTGAAAGCCTAGCTGTTTTAGATAGCGCAGGTTTTAGTAAGGGTTTGCTACGTGTATTTACTTCCACCATTGCCTTGACATCTGATTTTGTCAGTGGTAAAGCCTTAACTAAACCGTTATTCGAGTCCTTATCAATAACGGATTCTTTTGGCTCCGGCAAAGGAATTAACCGAGTTTTCTCTGCCGCAATATCTGTTGCCGCAAACTTGTTTTCAACTAAAACCTTAGAGAGATTATTCAGTGAAACAGCCAGCATAACCTCACTGTTTTATTCATCAAAGAGCATACTACAATCCATAAGCGAAACCTTAACGGCTTCGCTAGCCGTTGCCGATAACTTGCTGGTGCAGAAAGGCATCGGTAAACTCATAGTTGATTCTTTCAGCGTAAACGCGATATTGGGTTCGCAGAAAGAGTTAGGTAGAATATTCACTGATTCTTTAACTGTAACCACTACCTTGTTATCTCAGAAGGGTTTAGGTAAAATATTAGCTGAAGTATTAGCCGTGTCTGATCTGTTTGCTTCACAGAAGGGTCTGCTTAAAACTTTACTCGACTCCGTAAACGTGAATGCGGTTTTAGCAAGCCAGAAGGGAATAGGAAAGTTATTCGCCGACACTGTAAGTTTAAGTGCTGTATTTGCCAGTCAAAAAGGAATATTACGCTCACTTACTGAAACAGTATTGCTGTCTGACGCTTTAGCAACGTCTAAAGCGCTTTTCACATCACTAGTTGAGTTACTCAGCACTGTCAACATTGGCGATGTCTTAACTGTTTCTAAGGGGCTTGGCAGAGTTTTTGTTGAAACAATATTGTTATCTGATGTTTTGGCAACATCTAAATCATTGTTTACGTCATTTGTTGAATTGTTAGGCACGGTTAATATTGGCGATGTTTTATCCAGTTCAAAGGGGCTTAGTCGAGTGCTTCTTGAAACGGTTGTTTCTACAGCTAACTTGCTGACACAGAAAGGTTTAAGCTTCATATTTGCGGCAACAGTCACAGCCACAAGCTTACTGTCCTATGTAGTCACTGACGTATTTTTAGCCTGGTCGTTTGTTCTTTCTGAAACTATCACAGCGCTTTCCAGTTTAAGCTTGAATATGGATTTGCACGCAATCTTCTTTGAACTGGTCGGCAGGATTGGCGTTACTGATTATTTACGGAGTCCTTGGCCTGTTGATGTATTGGATAATTACTTGGTTGTTGGTGGCATTGCTGCGGCTTGTATTTTTGGTCCGTTGGTTTTGGCTTTTGCGGTGGTTTGGCGTAAGAGGGAAGAGGCTGATTGATTAGCAAGTTTTTTATAGTTAAAAATTATAATTATAAGAGAGGGTAAACGTGGAAACACCAGTAAAAATCAAAGGACCAGTACAGGACTTACAAGATTTAGTGAATATAGCTAGGATAAAAGGCAAACGTTTACTCGGTGTTGACCGTGTTAATGTAAAGCCAGAAATGTACTCAGACGGCGAAGAGTACATTTTAGTTGTTGAAGCCGATAAAAGTTGCAAAGTTTCCAGTTTAGGAAACGGGAACAAGCCAATCGATTGAAAATTGAACTAAGCAGAAAACAAGTAAAACTAACCGTATTATTCTTATGCACAATCCTAATTTCAAGCCTCGGAGGCTACGCTTACGCGCAAAGCGGAGCATCACCAGACATTTACTTAGATGATCTTCCATCGCAAGTAACGTACACTATTAAAACTGATGGCACAAACTATTGGGCTGTTCGGCATGACGGTTATATCGCTTTTGAATCAACCAACCTCACCTTAGTACAACAGCAAGCTGCAACTGCTCTAATTGGCACCGGTGGAATTATTCAATTAAATAATGTTGTTTTCAATCCGCTTGTCAGTCTTTCAGCAAATGTAACGGTACAACAAAACGTGTATGGGCAACAAACTGTAACTTACTCTAATACACAAGTCGTTAATAACGGGTTAACTAGCATTTTCGGTATTGCCCTACAAACAAGCGCAGACACAATAATGTATTTTTAACGGCAAGGAACAAGTCATGCAGCAGACAAAGGAATAATTGTAAGCCGCACCTTCACTATCTCAACTGGCACATGGGGCAACGCTGTCACAGTTTACAGCGACTCAAACTCTAGCTTAGATGCTCGTTTCGGCGCATCTGGTGTAATAGGAGGAAAAATATTTGTGTTTCTTTTCAGATGGGATTTTGCACACACAATCACGGTTGACTCCGGCTATATTTATTCCACGGATTTAACTGGCACATCATGGAGTGCATATAATGTTCTCGCCGTTGGAAACACACAAATTCCATACGGAAACGTGGTTCAAGCTGGAAACTCACACACCTGGATTGTTC
>JBAZEV010000211.1:0-356 GCA_041653695.1 Bathyarchaeia archaeon | reverse complement strand
AAGCGGCAACGGTGCACAATTAGCATTTGGAGCATCGAACGGGGACTCTTGGGGTACCTTCACTAATATTACTACAGGCACCCAATACAGCGAAACAGCATTAGTTTACAGTAACGATAACAGAATGTTAGCGTTATCAAGAATTGACAGCGGCGGCTATATCCACGTGTTTTTCAGTGATGATGGAGGCCAAACATGGCAAGACATAGGAAACGCCAATTTAGGAAGCGCATCAGGCGTGAGTATGGCTACGGCTCTACTAAACGGGGACACGTTGTATATTACATATTGCGACAGAGGAACCTCAACTGTCAAGCTTTCAATTTCTTCATTTCACAACATTGTTTCAACAATAA
>JBAZEV010000210.1:0-2794 GCA_041653695.1 Bathyarchaeia archaeon | reverse complement strand
CCCCTTTCCCATAGAAAATTATTCTAAACACCTAAAACAATTAAAAACAATTATTTTTTTAATGGAGAAACCACCACAAACATTAAAAACAATTAAAACCAATTAATTCAGTAAGGAAACATAATTTATGTCGTCGTTCAAAAATTCTATGTTAAGCCCAACAGAACAAGGCGCAATATCAAAAGCCTTAGGAGAAGTAATAACAGCAAGAAACTCTGGAGACATAGAGTATTATTGGCGATGCACAGAAACCCTATACATAACCTGTTTAGCCCTAAAAAAAGGCGTAGACAAACTACAAAAAAAACTGGATCCAATATACGAGAAAAGCAGAAACATAAGCTGCTCAAACTACGATAAAATACAAGCTCGAAAACAAGCAAACCAATTAGCCTTCCAATACAAAATCACAAACGTCAGCGAAGTACACAAATCACTCATGGTTTTCTTAAGAGAAAACGAGTACGGCGAAACCGCGTTAGGAGCATCACCCCTCAACCAAGAGAAACCACACATGGGAATGACACCCCGTTGAACGGACAACTATTTGAAGACATAAGAAGTGCCATATACGACGACGGCTACCTATGGATTGTTGTACATGGACCCCCACGCTCAAGCAAAAGCACCCTTGCACTCTGGGCAGCCTACTATATTTATCAAGACTGGGATAAAGTGCTTGAATCCATAGTTTTCAATTTACCCACATTAATGTCTAGAATAGAGTCGGGTTCACCCGTAAGGTGGCCAACAACCAACAAAATGCACATGCGCGTTCCCCTAGTTGTATATGACGATTTCGGCGTTCATAGTAATAAAGCAGACACCCAACATAGCAGCGCATGGGACATATTCAAAGGCGGATTCGACTGCATAGGAACAGAACTTGCAATACTCTTAGCTACAATGGTTAACGCAGAAGAAGCCACAAGTCAACTGCAAAACAAATACAACGCGGAAGTAACCGTAAAAACTAAGGGCCACTACAAATACGATAAGGTTGAGTGGCTTCAGGACTTTAGAGGGTTCCGTACACGTATGAAGAAAACTTGGATAGAAAGCGGAACCTTTGACCCGATTCCCCCTGAGGTCTACGTAAAATACGATAAGATGCGGATGGAACTGACAAAAGAAGTATTTGTGAGAATAAAAGATGCTTTAAGCATGGACAACGTAGACACCTGTATTCGTATGCTTAAACCTGAAGACCTCATACTCTTAAGGTATATAGATAACAAGGGGCCATCAAGGCATAGTACCATCAATGATGAACTTGGTGTAAAAGCAAAAGACACTGTAACAAGATGCAAAGCACGTAACCTCATCATAAGCATAAGCGACGGACCAAACCACTGTAAATACGAGATGTCACAGCTTGGAAAAGACGTTTTAACTGCGTACGACAAGAAAACTTAACGTATAATGTGGGTTTTGTTGCTTTCGCTGACGTTCTACTACTTTATTATCTCTGAAAAGAAACAGAGAATAATGCCACGATTTTTTAAATTAATGGTAACGGTCTGTTTGTGAGAACAGACCACAAGAGTTTAATACAACACACCATAAGGAATAGTTGAGGATTGAAAACAATGAATAAGAAAACTTTGAGAAAGAATGCGTTATTAAAAGAGTGTGTAAAGATACTTCAAACCCCAAAAGTTTCTAGATGGTACTCTTCAGTATTAGAAAAAACATCACAAGCGGAAACAATCACCCAATTAGAAGTAGCTATAGAAATGCGTAACTTAACACCACGAGAAGCTTTAGCCATTGCTTTAGTTACTGGCGTTCAATGGAACGAAAAGTTTGAAGATACACCATAGAGATTAAGTGAGGATTGAAAACATTGAGTGAAGAAGAACCAATAAGCGGAACTATCTACTGCCAAAAATGCGGCGGCGTAGTTGCGGTTCACTTGTACTTTTGGAGGCGCAACGAGTAATGGCGAACAACAAACAAGAAGAACCAAAATACATCGAGTTCCATTGGGCAGGATATAGCAAAAGCGGAACAACGGAAACTTGGAGAGTAATGGCAAAGGAAAACCCTGTTCAACTTGGCTTAATTAAGTGGGATGGTCCTTGGCGGTGTTACTCTTTCTTTATCTATCCTTCCTTGTTTGCTGATAAGGATGATTTCCTAAAATATGAGAAGGTTTGTCTGAGAGACATCGCTAATTTTTGTGAAAAAGTTACTCTGATGCAGCGGGAAAAGAAACTTGGGCATCAAGCACATCCTGAATCATTTGTTAACCAAGAAAACATTGGGTTATTTAACCGAGGCAAACAATCGAAAGAAGGAGAATAATAAAAATGTGTTGGCAAGTAGTCTATTTTAAAAACGGTGTTGTATTACCCATAGATATGGAAAGCTATGAGGTAACAGCACGATTTAATGAGTTGCCTAACTCTTTCTTGCGGTTTGTTGAGTTTATGGGTGAATGGGATAGAATAGAAAAAGTAGATTCGACAATTTCTAAACAAGTGGTGACAAAAGAATAAGTATAATTAACTCAGCCAAAATCCGCAAAATAATCCACACCATCCCACAAAACACAACCCTACAAAAATTCATATCTGGAATGCACACCCCCAAACCCTTCACAATCTTAGACTGCCAAAAATTCTTTGAAGTCACACACGCCCTCGCCCTCCGCGCAGGAGAAGCCTGCGGAGAAAAAACCAAGTTTGACACCAACAAAAAAACTGGAGAAACCTTAACCGCTGAAAAATCAATCTACATCCCTAACCTCAGACGCAGACAAGAACAGAAAAACATTCTTGAAGTCCTACAA
>JBAZEV010000209.1:0-2801 GCA_041653695.1 Bathyarchaeia archaeon | reverse complement strand
TGTTCTTTCCGGTGAATCAGTACAGTTTACGGCTCAATTGAATCAGCCTGTGGCAGGTGCTGACGTTCAGCTTTATGTTGGGGAAACTTTGATTAGTGGTGCAATGGCTCAAACTGATGCTACGGGTAAAGCTGTTATAAATTATGTGCCGACTGTTTCGGGCGCTTACACTGTTAAGGCATCGCCTTAATTGTTGTATCGCATTTTTTCTTTATCTATTTTTTATTGTTTGTTTCTTTTTTAAAGCAAATTTTTCAATAGTGTGTAGTTTTGCTACATAGCATAGTAAAACTTCTTCTCTTAGAAAAATTATTTATACCTGTTAGCAGTAAAGTTACATTCGGATGTAATTGTGCTTGCGTGATAGGTGTGAAAAGTATTGTCGGGCTTGAACTTGTCTGTTTTCAAGTGGAAGGTTTCCACGTTAATTTTGGTTGCAGCTCTAATAGCAGTCAGCGTTTTTTCGGTTCAAAACTTTACTGCTTCAAACGTTGCTGCAACGCCTAACTTCATTGAGGTTTCTATCGAGGGCAAAGATAAGCTTGGCGTTAACGAGACAGGCCAATACCTGGCAAACGTTTCCAGCCCGGTTCGCGGGGAACTAAGTTTTAGTTGGAGTGTTACGCCTCAAGACGGCAAAACCTTTTTGGTGCCTGACGGCGGCAAGTGCAGTTTAACTTTTGTCGAAGCCACAGAAGAAGCGTACCTGCTTAGTGTCAGCGTTAAAGATTTGTTTGTCGGTAATCTTGGAAGCGCGAGTTTATTGGTTGTTGACCCATACACTTCGCCTAGTTTGTATCTTGCAGGTTTTGGCGGCGCGTACAATTTTAAGGTTGAAGCTGACGGGTTGGGATGGTTCAGAGTAATCAACGGCGTAACAGGCAGTATATTGTATTCGGGTACTAGTAGCTCTAACGCTGTAGGTTTTGCTTTGGGTAACTGTACAAGCGGGGGCAGCGTGTACGTTGCTAACGGGGCTTACTCTGCGACTGTTCAGGTTCCTAACGGGGTCAGACTTGTTATTGAGAAGGGCGCTTCCGGCGTGGCTTATTCGGCGGCTGTCAGTGCTACATGCGTAATTATGGATTGGCAGGCTGGTTTTATTGATTATTACGTGTCGGGTTCCAGAACGGTGTACGTGAATTATACTGCGGGAACAACAACTTTGCTGGGTGCTTGGAGTGGTAGCTGGAATACTACTGTGCAGGCTGTGGTTGACGCTTTTTCTGGTTTGGCTTGGAAAAGCGGCTGGAATAGTACAGTGCAGGCAATCGTTAACGCTATGGGACTGAGCAGCAGTTCATTCGCTGGACAATTACCCTATGATTGGTTAGTTTTCAACAACGCAACAGCCACGTACATGCAAAACAAGAATAGCACAATAACTTATGGCAGTACAAACACCAGCAAGGTTGTTGAGTTTGCTTTCGGAAACTTAACGGTCGGCAGAACCAGCTTGGAAACCGTGCTATTACGCGGAAACTTTACGCAAACAAACTCTTTTGCGGTTTCAAGTCATACCAAACTGGTTTTAGACGGCACTGTAACCTTAGCGGCTGGAAGCAACTGCAATCAAATAGTGAATGTTCACCCAACAACCTATGATAGCGACATAGAAATTTATGGGGGAACATGGGATGGCAATGGGGCAAATCAGGTTGGTACAAGTAACGGTTTATACTTTGTTTCGGCCACAGATGACGCAACAAACGGCGTTACCAGAATACACGATGTTACGTTTGCCAACTCTAAAACTAACGGAGTTACAATCAAAAACACGGCATCATATCATAATCCGTACTTTGTAGACAGCGTTTGGTGTGCAAACAGTTTAGAAATCGGCATGGACTTGGATAATGTCGTTGACTGCGTGTTTAGTAACCTTATTCTTCAAGGTAACGATGGAAACTTACGTGTTATAGCTGGTTATTGCACGTTTTCGAACCTGTATTTAGCTGGCTCTAACTACTATAATTTACATATATATGGCACTGGCTTGCAGTTTGACAACGTATTCTGCGACTATAACACAGTTAACACTTTTTACCCGATATATCTTGACGGCTGTAAATGGAGTAACTTTAACAATTTTATAGTCAGAAACATAGGCAACAGCAACAACAATACAAACACTGCCGTTAAAGTAACTAAAAGTGCGTGGGATGGCTCAACATATTCTGTCGGAAACAGCTTTTCCAACTTTAAATTCGTTAAAACCGGTACTGCTGACTGGAAATATGGTTTTGAAGAAACAGACGATGCAAACGTGGACAACAACCAATACAGTAACATTGCAGGGTTAGCGGTTGGGACAGCTACGCTTTACCTTAGAGGGGCAGTAAGCAAGGCTCAACACCAAAACATTATTGGCACAGTAACGGAAGTATGATAAACCTGTTTTAGCTTAAATCTTGGTAGTCAGAGTGAACAACTTTATGTGCCCATAGTAGTTCAACTGCCAAAACGATTGTTATTAAAAAAGCAAGAAACCAACTCCGGTATTCCTGTTTGCCTGTTAGAGCAAATAAGACCGCAGTCACTATAGCACAGAATAATAAAGCAAAAGGTAATATGACTAAAAGTTTTCTATATTCTGGCATTTTTTTAACCGATTCCTTTATTCTTTGTTTTGCTTTTAAAATTTCTTGTTTTTGCTTCTGAATCTTAAATCGCCATTTTCTTTTGGGTGTTAAAGGTAATGTCATAATTGCTTCTTTTACTTTTTTGGTTGACGTTCTGACTTCATCTTTTTATAGTTGTTTGTTGTGTTTTAAAGTTTTATGATTTATGAGTTCTGTTAT
>JBAZEV010000208.1:0-2806 GCA_041653695.1 Bathyarchaeia archaeon | reverse complement strand
CGTTGGTTAAAAGCATCAAACTAAGAGACGACACACAGATCCTCACGGTGACCTATGATAACCGTGAAGTTCTGCACACCCAGATAGTAAACAGTATAACCGAGTGCATGCCCAAATAACATTCATGAATGCATGGAGGCACAAAACGTTGGAAAAGTCGCCAGTCTACAAGACCATAAAAAACCGCAGAACAATCAGAAAGTTTCTTCAAAAACCTGTACCAAAAACGGTTCTGCTGAAATGTGCAGACGCCGCAAGGCTTTCTCCATGCGGGTGTAACCTGCAACCCCTACGTTACATATTAGTTGACGACCCAAAGGTGTTGCCAAAAGTATTCGAAACCCTGAGCTGGGCTGTGTATTTGCCTGAATATTTCCCCACAAAAGACGAGATGCCCCAAGCCTACCTTGTAATACTGTTGGACAAAAACGCGCGAACACCAATACACGACGCCGCAATCGCTTCGATGAGCATCAGTTTGGTAGCGTCCGAAGAAGGTTTAGGTTCATGTATCTTGGCGACGGTTGACCGACAAAAACTTGCACCTGTTTTGAGTGTTCCCGAGGATTTAAAAATCGAGTTAATAGTTGCACTTGGCTATGCTGCTGAAGCTCCAGTGACCGAACCGTTGGCTGATGGGGAAATAAAATATTGGCTTGCCCCTGATGGTGTTTTGCATGTGCCCAAGAGAGACCTAACATGCATTGTATCATGGAATAGGTACCAAAACCAGTAAAAACATGTGTTTTCTTGCATTGCCAAAACTTGTTTGGAAAAAAAATCTCCAAAGGCTTCATTAACATCGCTTAACATAATATTGTGCTTGGGAGATGTCATGCCAATTCAAGGTAACTTGTATCTATGGGGCGAACGCGCAAAAGGTGTTCCGGAGGAGACTGGCGTCTACGCGTTGTACGACAAAAACAGAGTCATAATTTTCGTTGGCGGAAGCTCAAACCTGCGAGAAACCTTCAAAAATTACCTGGAAACGGATTTTTCTGATGATCCCCGAAAACGAGAAACCATATACTATCGACGAATGAATGCATTAAACTGGGAAGAAACAGTTAAGTGCCTTCTTGATGAATATAAAAAGGACTGTGGGGAGTTACCGAAGTTGAATATTCCTTTTAAACAGGAAAAGGAAGAAGAAAACGATAGAGTAACCTCTGAATGGGGATTCTACTTTTACGAAGCATTCAACAAACCACTATTCGAAGCTGCTTTTAACCTAGAAGACCTGAAAACAAAAATCGGCAAAGTACCTGATGCTTCTTTGGAGTTTCACCAAAACAGGGGCGATTTCTCCAAATGGATACGTGACGTGTTCAAGGAAACACAGCTTGCAGAAAGAATCGCGAACATGACCAGTACCGGTGAATCACTTAGAATGGAGTTGTTAAACGCGTTAGGCAACCCTGACGTGGCAGAGTGCCCTGAATGCAAAACCTTAACCATGCAAACCAAAACTTGGCAGATGGCTGGGCGTCCAAGCAAGTCTGGTGAACGTCTGCAATTGACGATTGCTCTTTACAAGTGCCCAAACTGCAACAAAACCTTCAGAAATGTGGTCAAGAAAGAGAAAATCAGTGCCTAAGTTATCTTTAACTTGGCTGTGCAGCGATTAATTGTATGCTTCTATAGTGGGTATTATCTATAAACGTGGGTTGTTTTCACGTTTTTGTGTATATTTGCTATGTTGTGCTGGAGTTATTCGGTTCCTCATTTCAATCCTATTCTGATTCAGAATCGGAATGTGAACGTTGAATCATGATACATATTATATCTTCATATGATTTAATACGCATCATTGACGTTTTTCTATCGTATGAAATACCGCATAGTCACGATTGGGATTGGAAAATTTGAAGTGTCAACTAGTATGCCAAATCAAGAATGGAAAAAGAACAACGCGACCAAAAACGTTTAATGACCCTTTTGCCGCTGAAGAATGCTAATGTATGCACCTAGAAAAAACGATAACCAAATTTCGCTTGGAAACAAATTGTCCCTGCCAAATACGGTCTGTAAATCATCCCGACATGACTAGCAAGAAAATAAACCCAGAAGTTGAAGCATATGCTGTTGGACATTGTAATGTTTGGTTCGTGGGCCATTTTAACAGTCTACATTCTATGGTTTTTATTCAAAGCAAAAACCGTTCAATCCTTAACAATCGACGACCTAGCACTAACCTGGCGGGTACACAAAAACAAGAGCGGATGCAATTCCACACACATTCATGGATTAATCAAAGAAAACGACGAAATCATAGGCTTCAAATGCGGTTGCGGCTACGAATTCATCCAAAAAAGGCTAATAACCCAACGACCCAACGACAAACACATTCCCATTAGCTATATAAAACAAAGAATTGATGCCTCCTGAAAACGCTGAACGTTTGTTGAAAACGTTTTCCGTTTAAACTGTTTTTTTATTGAAAACCTCTTTACTCCAAAAAAACAGTTTTTTGTTTATGTTACTGTTGTTTTTGTACCATTTTCATGTTTGTAATTATTTAATCAGTATTTTTTTTACAAATTGATTATTCGGATTCTGAATAAATATTTTTATTACTGATTCATATTTGTTCTTCATATCTGTTATATCTGTCAAACACTGAATGCAACAAACTTGAAGCAGTTGGGTTAAACGGTTTGGACAACGGGTTGCGTATGTGAGAACATGGTCAACTTTGTATATCCGAACTTCATAACTGTTTAATATGAAAAGAGAAAAAACGTATAAAAACTACAAAAAACATAGAAAAATGCAGAAGAGTTTGAATTAAAAATGGCATCAACTG
>JBAZEV010000207.1:0-2808 GCA_041653695.1 Bathyarchaeia archaeon | reverse complement strand
AGAGCAGGGTTTAAGATAACTCATTTTTCACTTCATCTCCAAGGGGTTAACAGACGAAAAGAATTTGTCTAGTTGATGGTCAACAGGTTTTTCAAACACCCAACCTAAGCAAACATTGAAACGGTTCTGTGCAGCAGTATCTTTAGGAATACCCAGCCTTGACAAATCACACGCTGTTTTTTTACTATTACATTTCACACAAAGAATCTGAAAATTCGTCATTTCAGTATCTTGCCACCAATCACGGCCGCCTTTGAATAACGGTATAATGTGGTCGCAAACGTAATCAGCGTCTTTCAAGTCTCTACCACATTGACGACAGGTCTTTTTGTCACGTTTGAATACTCTTTCTCTAAACCAAGCCCAACAATCATACTGCACAAACAAACGGTCATACTCTCTCTCGCAGTTAGTGGCAGGACAAAACTTTCTCAGCCGCTTATTCTCAAGAGGTTTGCCACAGAACTTGCAGTAGTAACCGTTTTTGTCTTTCACCCATGACTTGTCATGCTGTAGCGAGTGCCACATCAACCTGCCGCCTAAAGCGACTGCGCCGTGAGTGTAGGGAAGCCTTCCATAATTGTATAATAGCTTAAGGGATACACTCATGTTTATGCCTTCTCGGCTGTTTTGTTGCCCTCTTTTGACTTCCAAAAACAGAAGTAACAGTTCCCCAACTCCATAACCTCATGGAAATGTGGACAGTACCCAATCACGCTTTTTCAACCTCTATCGCTTTGTTGCCATTAATAGCTAAACTACCTACCAGCCACCTTTTTGCTTGAAGCGTCAAAGTTTCTCCAATAGCATCAAAAGCCATATTTATGAGGTAATCTTCAATCTGTTTCCGTTTAGGACGCCGTCTAAGTTCAATGCCAGTCAGGCAAAACCCTTGATTCTGCATTGTTGAAAAAAAAGGCTTTTTAACTGAAGCATTTTCTAAGTCAACCTCAATTATTCCCACAGAACTATGCACCTCCGAAGGAATCACTAAACCTTTTGGAATTAACAGATAATTAAAGTGACACCCAGTATGAATAAAACCGTTTTTAAAATCACTTCTTGAAACTTTAACTTCTACCCCGCGAAGAACATTATTCCACTTTATTGTTTTGTCAAGCCCAAAAGCATCTTTTGTTTTTTTCTGTTGATTGTAAGGAATGTATTTTTTGGAAATCCCCAGAATATCAATTGTGAAATGAGCGTCGTTTTCATCTGCAATTCGGTTATGAATGGGCATGTGTACCTCAGTCGAAATAGCGTAACAACCCATTTTCTTCAAAAAGAGAAAACCGAGTTTTGTTAAAAACTCAGTCTTTTCACGGTCACTAATTTGTAGCATCTGAGTCATGTTTCTTTACCTTCCAAAGGGTTATCAACTTCCAGAATAAAGAAAACGCCCTGCCCGTCTCGCTTGTAAAAACGCCTCTTCATAGGAACCACAACGTTAGACACTAAATCATGGACAGTCCCCTCAATATCCCGAACCAAAATAGTTCTCTGATATTTTCCATGACCACAACAGCAAGCAACAGTTTCAACTCCGTGTCCCTTAAGTATTTTAATATCTTCTCTTAAACATGGGTCTATGCGTTGATTACCCGACTTAACCCGGCTACACACGCGCTCTCTCTCCCACCATGGCTCTGTCGTTAAGAGAAGCAAAACCCAACCCCTTTTGAACCCAATAAGGAGTCGCCATATTCCTATCCTTCACCCCCAGAGGCTTTTTCAAATCTAAATCCCGATAACACTCAATCAAGCCACGCCTAATTTCCCCGCCAATTACACCTCTAATCATAGTCAAACAGTGACTACAACACCTTGTTTTTCGGTGACCGATACGCACACTACTACTGGGTAATGGTCGTCCGCAACTACAATATAGTTTTGTCTTTCCAGTTCCCCTCATGCTTTAGCCCCCAATGCGTCTTTATCATCAACCATTAGCAAGGGTAAAAGTTTCCTTTGGTCTGGGTGAACAATGCGATAATTCAAAAGTTTCTCTTGCTCAGGCTCACGATGCGTTTTCCGTCTCGGCTATCGTTGACATGGATTCTCTGCACGATTATAGCGTTCTTAACAATATGGTAAATGTAACGGCCAACCATGAAATCCCTAAAGTCTCTGTTCTTAACTTTCTCTTTTAGAAGCTTGAAAAGTTCAGGTTCCCAATTCTCCAAATCATCAATCCGACAATACATAGTGTAAATTCTGTAACGAACATTACGCCAAACAGGACTATCAACGTAACCACAACAGGGGCACTCCCTAATTTTTAATTCCCCCTGTAAATTTACCCTTATGAGGGAAAAACTGCTTGTACATTCCAGCGATTGAAGGTTCAACCTCAACGGCTGTAACCTCAACATTTTCCCATAGCTTACGGTTGCCACCAACCCCAGCATAAAGATTAAGAACCTTCACGCTTGCGCCTCCTTCTTTATGGCATCAAAAGTTGATTGAAAAAACTGAGCCCGGGGTTTCCACTGGCATTCATCAGCAGAAGCACATTGACCAAACCGCTTGAAAGGACAATCGCCGCTAAAACCACAATTCAAGCTTTTGAACCTCCAGTTAACGATAACAAAAAATTCCTGCTCCAAACACAATGACTACACCTAACCACACAACAAACAAAGTCAGCAGAGCAACCCTCAGGATTAGGGTTATGATGCAAACTCACCTAGAAACCTCCAAGCCCTTACCACCAAGAATTGATTCAATATCCTTTTTACGCCAAAGAAACCCAACCCAAACGGCTTCGTTACCGTTACCAACTCTAACCCTGATTTTATCGTTACCCAT
>JBAZEV010000206.1:0-2811 GCA_041653695.1 Bathyarchaeia archaeon | reverse complement strand
CTGCGGTTGTTGCTGCGTCAACGTAGCATGTGGCTACTGGTGTGAGTTGCAGGAAGAGTTGTCCGTTGTCTGCTGGGAGAACTTGCCCTGAAACAGATGCGCCTGTGCTTGTTGCACCAAAGAGTGTTGTTCGGTCTGCGTGGAAAACCTTGATTGTTGCGTTAGCCGTTGTGTAAACGTCGTCTAAGCTGCCGTGGTTAAAGAATTGGAAGCTAATAGCGAGTGGACCTGAGAATACGCCGCCTGAGCTGGGTACGCCGTTGTTGACTGTGGGTGTTGGTGAGGCAAAGGGGTTAGTGTTTAGGCTGGGTGATTCTCCCCATTTCCAGTTCACTACGCCTACTGCCATAAGTAGAATGAAAGCTGCTGCGCCGACTATTATGAACATTTTTAGGTCGATTTTTATTCCTTTAGACATTTGTTTTTTTGTCCTCCAAAGAGAATCTTTCTAAACAATACTCTGAAGCATCCCCTATTTAAAAATTAGTTTAAATATTACAACAAAAACAGGTTTGTATAGATTAAAACGTTAAGTCTTTTCTTGAGATAGAAACAAAATTTTGTTTTGGTCGTACATGAAAAACCTGAACCAAACTGTTGCGTTGGGGTTCTTGGCGAAAACTTCAATCACGCCTTTCAGTAACCGTTTCGGAAAAATTTGTTCCTCACTGATGCTATCGCGTTTTCCGTTGTCAGGTTGCCAACTGAAACCAAAATCAGTTTTCCGAATAATCACACCCAAAAAGTAACACCTGCAAATCAGTTTTTGGTGTGGGTGAATGTTTTGTCAGTGGGGCATGTGAAGACTCTGATTTTCAGTTTTTCTTTGCCTTTTACAGCGTAGATTGTGTTTGTGTAAGTCATAGGTTCCTTGCATTTTTGGCAAATTGGAATTTGGTCTTTTAAACTCTCCATATTCGTTTTCTCCTTATAGTTTATGGATTTCTGCTGTGTATCCGTGTTCTTCTAAGTCACGTTTAAGGTTTTCAATGTATGCTGCTTCTAAGTCGTTTTGTTCACCAGTTGCCATGAGGTGGTGTTGCGCGGCTTTCAAGTAGCCTTCTTCTTGGAGTTCATGGCGTTCTGGTGTGGTGGTTACGTTGGTGTTGTTGTGGTTGTCCATCAGGTATAGGCGATGGGCTTCGGCTTCTATATCTTCACGTGTGGGCATATCGCGCCCTTCGCTTGGGTTTATATGTTTGGTTTTAGGCTCTTTATGTTCTACAGGATGATATTCTGTTGTGTGTGAAGGCTTTTTCTCTTCAGGTTTTGGTTTGGGTTTTTCAGGTTTCTTCTCAGGTTTAGGCAATTCCTTCTTTTCTTTCCCACGTAGTCTTAGTTCTATGGGTCCAATTTTACGGTAAATCACAAAATTATCGGTACTTATCTGTTCCAATTTGTAATGCTGACTTGGGTGTTGTTTGAAGAGATAGTTTATTTTGCCTTCTGCGGCGTGTCTATCCATTGGTTGCGAGTCAGCTTCCCATGTGCCGTTTTCAGTTGCCGCCTCTCTGCGTCTGCGTTCTAGGCGTTCAGTTACTTTTTTGTTGGATCGTATTAGAAACTCTGACGTTGTTTCCTCATGTTTCCTCTCAGAAATTGATTTTATTGATTCTGGTTTGGGCTTGTTTTTTTCAGCGTCTATTTTATCCACTTCAGATTCAGCCCAATCATCCCACTTTTTCAAACCAATACGTTTTAAATGCGCATCTGGGTCTTCGTTAAAGTCTCTACCGAGAGTTAATGAGCATCTATGCCCGATGAGTCTTTCACGGTATAGTTGCATTCTCTCTTCTTTTGAAAGGTGCCCTTTCCACTTGCCTGATTCGTAGTTTTCGCGGTAGCCTTCCCACATTTTTATTTCCGCGTCACTATCAACTTTGCGTTCTGGCGGATTGTATATTTCTCTTTTAGGTTTTGTTGGTTGAATAACTGTGGCTACTTGCATGGTTTTTCTGTTGCGGCTTTTTCCTGTTCGAGAAACGATAGGGATAACTCTGTTCTTTCCCCTAGTCTTTTTCGTGTAGAAACCCGTTATCCGAGTTTGCTTATAATTTTGGCTATATGTACGTGGCATATTTTCTGCTCCTATTGGTAATAATGTGATCCATCATCGTGTCCTTGTTTGTGTTCCCCACAAACTCGGCATTTCTTTCCTGTCTTCATGGGTATTTTATCTTCAATTTTGAAGTGTCTAAGTTGTGTCTTAGCATAGTCGTTTCCTTGTGTTGTCATGCGTAGAAACTCTAAGTCTTGTGCGCCTATGTAGTTTCGTCTTATGCTATCCCAAACTTTAGCGGGGTTAGTAGAATAATATTCATCATCTATTCTATTCGATCCCTCAAGAACGTAGCCATTTCCATATTTGGTTTTTACTCTTTCTATGTTGAGTTTTCGGTCACTCATTTGTTCAATTGACCTTTTCACTGAGGGAATCATGGCTATTTCTATCATTTCAGCTTGCCAAAAAGTAGGGTTGTCTTTTTCTGCTCTGTTTACCGCTTGCTGTAACTCAAGGGGGGAAACTGAAAGGTCATCTCTGTGTAATGGCGCGGTTTTAGATGCCTCAACATAAGGCGTTAAGGTTCCACGCAGAGGGGTTCTTTGCGGTTGATTAACTACTGAAGCAACAGTCATTTTGCTGCCGCCAACGTGCCTTCGATAGCCACCTCTAAGGGGTATAACCTTACGTGACTTTCCGTGTCCTTGAGTGTAAAAACCGAGGGTTTGTTGGCGTGGCATGTAAAATCTCCTATTTGCGGTAGTCTTTGGTGGCTCCCATACCTGGCTTCTTGCCTCGTGGGGCTTTCC
>JBAZEV010000205.1:0-2833 GCA_041653695.1 Bathyarchaeia archaeon | reverse complement strand
GATCAGACCTTTGGTTTTGGGCTGCAAACAGGTTAACTGACGCAAACGGAGTTATTGATTATGGCGTGAACACTGTTGTTATTGACCCGTCACATGTTGGATACGTTAAAGATGTGATTGCTTTAGTAAGCTCTAGTGACCCGTCAGGACAGGATGTTATTGACATGTTTGAGCAAGGGGAAGTTCCAGGTGTTGTTCCAGTCAGTGTTGTTGACAATTATGTGTCGCAGGGATTGGTGGTTAAAAGTAACGTGTTAACGTTTACAGTTATACCGTAAAAACACAAATTTTTTCTCTTTTACCGAAATATGTCAAAGTTTCATGTTTTTAGTCGTTAACTATGCTAAACAAGTAGAGCGGGAATGGGCCAATAACTTAATAACCCAAAGTGGATATATCTGTTTCAGATACAATCGCCAACAAATCCGTAACGTTTTCAAGTTACTGGACAAACGATGACTTGACAGAACAAAAAGAGGAAACGTTAACAAATATGGAGGTGAAAAATAATGAAGGTAAATACAAAAAAAGCGGTTTGGGTAGTCAGCATAATAGTTAGTGTTTGCTTTTTGGTTTGGTCAGTATGTGTCGTAGCTAAAGTTTTTGCGAACCCAATGTTTGCAAGTTTCTGGTGGTTGAGTGTTGAGCAGGCGAGTATGGTTGCTTATCCAGTGATGGCTTTTAGCGGTTTCTCTTTTGCAGCGGTAGTGGTTTATTTTAAGGGTTTCTTTAAGAAGTAGTTTGTTGTGGGTTAAGGTTTTAATATTAGTTTAACCCTATTTTTCTTTGGCAGACAAACGGTGACTAATAAACACACAAACAAAAAGAAAACAGCCCTAACATGCATCATTTGCCTACTAATTACCTTCGCCTTCTCTGAATTAACCCTTCATGTTTCACCTGTTAAAGCGCAATCAACATCTTACGATTTTCTTATACAGACTGATGGCTCTGGAAACTATTGGGCTATAAACGCTACAGACAGCTTGCCATACTTCAACAGCACTGACGCTGGAAACACTACTCGGTCTGCAAAATTAGCTATGACATATACACAACAAAGAATCATAGAGTTTGACGCTGGAATTTTTAACTTAACTACACATATTGAGCCTGAATACAACTTGACTATTTGCGGTCAAGGCATGGGACAAACAATCATACAGGCATCCGCTGAATTACCTTATAATGTGCCGATGATTTTTGGGTATGTGGGACTTGACAATTTTGATAATTCTTCATTTCACGATTTCACTTTAGACGCGAGAACTTATGGCGTGACAGCTTTAGCCTGTATGAGTGTAAGCATACAAAACACTGAATTGACAGTTCATAATGTGGAATTTATAATTGCAAATACAACCGCAAAAGACCAAGTAGGACTTAATTTCTGGGGCACTGGCACTCTTGGAACAAACAACAATGTTACAGTTACTAACTGCATTTTTGATGGCGGTAGAGGTTACAGTATTGGCGTAACTAACCATACAGGCATCACGGTAACTAATAGTTACTTTAAGGGCTACTCGATTGATGAAGACGATGGACTTTGGCTTGTCGGCTCAAGCAACCTTACCATATCAAACAACCAATTCTACAATTTCACTCATAACGCTGCCTTCCTTACACGTTGCGACCAATGCGTTTTTAGAAACAACACTTTTTTAATACCTAATTTTAGCGGTTCAGACGCGATAGATTGTAACTCAGCAGATACCAACATCTTGATTGAAAACAATTACATGTATCGCCCATCTGCTGGCTGGCTTGTAAGCTGTATAAGCCTTGAGGATAACTGCGAAAACGTTACCCTAAGAAACAACATTTTTCAGCATTCAGCCCTTCAATGCTACACAACAGTAAACATCACGGCAATAGGCAACAGCTTCATAAATGCTGGGGTAAAGCTTGTGAGTTGCACCTCCAGCTTTATTAACAACACTTTCAGCGGAACCTTTTATAATATACTTACTGATTCAGATTTTGCTTTGACCTATGTTTGGACAGATGACACATACATTTCTTTGTCTTGCAGTAGCCCCGAATACTTAAACGGTAACGCTACTTTAACAGGCGCATCTTACAGTGACAACGTTATTTCTTACGTGTTATCTGCGCCTTCTGGCACATTAACCAGTCAAGTGTATAGTCCACTGGGTGAACCCTACAGTGTAACAGGCGCATCAACGTACAGTTTTGACAGCGGTACAAACATTGTAACAGTAGCTTCCTCAAACTCTACAACAATAACTTTAGATTACAATAACCCAAATAGTGCTGACAAAGGCAGTTTAGGCAGTTCTAATGTTTCACCCATACAACCATTAAACCAGTTTAAAGGCAAGCCAACAGTGGCTATTCCAGTATATTTTTATTTTTTTGTTGTCTTCTTACTGTTTATTCTTGGCTGTTTAGGATATGTTTTGTTTTTCAGAAAGAAAGGGCATAAAATTAAGTTCAAATTTAAACGTTAACAACTTTGTACAAAAAAGATATATCTTTTAACGCTAACTTAGTTGGTAGGGTGAAGAGTGCCTGTGACGCTTAAGATTAAAATTGTGTACTATGTTAGCATTCAATTGCGATTTTCCAAATAAGCTGAGTAGGAATGATTCACCCTCTTTTCTTGTTTAGAAAACCAAAATTTCTTATATCACTAAAATATATATCTTTAATCGACAGATAAAGCTAAGGGTTAAGTGGTTGAAATGCAAGCAGTGTTTAAAATGAACAACAAAACTTTTGCGTTAGCAGCAAGCGTAGCAATCATTTTGTCTTTTATTTCTTTAACTTACGAATTAGCTAGAGCAAATACAATAAGTGAAAATGACAG
>JBAZEV010000204.1:0-2834 GCA_041653695.1 Bathyarchaeia archaeon | reverse complement strand
TCATATCCAAAGCACAGAAGAGCAAAAGGAGCTATAGAAATGAGCGTCATTGAACTAAGCAGAACTTCAAACCGCACCCCCTATTCAGTATTGCGAAAATAAAGAACGGGCGAAACCATGATACAGCATACATTAGAAGGCAAACCCGTTAAAAAGAGAGCTTGGAGAACCAGAAAGTTCTTGCAGTATTATTGGGCTGATTGTATTAATTGCGGTAAAGAGCTAAAGTTTTCTATTTACGCTGATGCCGAAGAATTTGACGCAAAGACGGGTAAGCCGAATTGGGAAGCTGGGGCTTTCACTCATGGAGAAAAAACTTGTAGTTGTGGCGCTGAATTGCTAGTTGCTGACGATATGGAGAGCGTTAATATTTATTGGCTCAACAAAAAAGACTGTAATTCATTATCAGAAAAAACAAGTGAGAAACCATGAGCGCAACAGGATTAACAGCAAAAGAAATACATGACAAATTAATTGAGATTAATAAGGGCTTTAACGATGGCACTTTGCGATATGATTGTATAGATGATTTAGAGAGATATACAGTCTTAGAAATCGCTAATTGTGTTGCTGAACAACATCCTTTCATAGACGGAAACAAAAGAACAGCTATAAGATTTGCTGAACTCATGTTTGGCGATAATGTGCCAAATTGGGTTTACTCTATATTGAAAAGGGCGTAATTGATTATAGGAGAAATAAAACAATGAATGCCCTTTCATGGTTATCCACGCTTGCGATGTTGGCGCTTGTGATAGGTACTTTGCCAAGTATGAAAGCAATGCACAAAAATAGGCATGATTTATCTGCGTTTAGTCTGCTTGGCGCAAGCGGAATATTTGTAGGTCAATTAATGTTTGTTGTGTATTTTGGTTATGTTGGCGATTGGCTCACTACGTTACTTGAGTTACCTCTTTGCGCCTTCTGGTTACTTGTTATTATTTTCAAAGTGTTTCGGTCTTCAAATGATAGCACTTCAAGCAAGTAGCTGTCTACTTTTTCAGAACTTTTTTTGTGTATATTAACATGGGGTCGCCGCCCCATAGGTCGTAGCTGATTGATCCACAACTGTTTGGGTTATTTGAGTCTGCATATGTTTTTCCTCTGCTAAGGTAGCTGTAGGTGCGTTTGATTGTTGTTTCGCTTAATGGTTTGCTTTGGGATAGTTGTTGTGCTCTAACTTTGCCGACTTGTGTAGCGCAGCGGTTGCCAGTTTGTTTGTTGCGTTCGATGGCTGTTTTGGCTTTTTGTTTGGCTGCGGCGGGGTAATTTTGGTAGTTCATAAAACAATTCTATGTTTATATGTTTTTAAAGTTATTCTTTAAAAATTCGACTGTTGGTTGTCGTCAACTGGTGAATTGGGTTTCTTTGGCTATCTTGCGCTTTGTTTTTCTGGGGATTTTGTTGTCGTTAAATGTTCTGTAGAGCATTATCCACTCGTTTGTGTTCATGCAGTTTTTCCTCCATGGGTTCTATCCACTGGTTGTGTTTGGTGTCATAAATCATTTTTCTATCGTTCACGTTTCTTCACTTCCTGGATGTGTTCGCGGCAGGCATTTGTCAGTTCGCAGGGGTAGGCAATTTTTGAGCCTTCTTTGACGCAGATTAAGATTTCTTCGCGGTTAGAACTGTCTTTTGTCATGTTGATGTTCAAACTCTTCTGGGTGTAGTCGTTTGTTTTTTGTTACTTTGATTATTCGCCGTCTGAGTTGGCGGCAGCTTGTGCACCAGCTTCTATCGCTTGGTTGTTTACAGACGGTGCAGGTTGTTGTGATTTTTTGTTCGCCTCGCTTTGTTTTATTATTCCTTCTTTAACTGGAGATACCATGTGTACCCAACAGCGTAACTCTTGGCTTAATAACAGTTTGGCGTGTGCTTGTTTTCCACATACCGAGCATTTCTTGCTTTTGATACGTTGCCTACGCTTGTACTCTTTTTGGCTAAGAGCTATTGATGGTGTATATTTGTACTTGCTTTTTTTGTTTTGTGCTTCAGTCATATTATCACTTTGAACATTTAAAGCTTTAAAGGATAGGTTAATAACATGCAGGTTTTACCTTTGTAGTTATGGCTAACCATCCAATTAAGAAAGGTCCATGCGACGGTAGATTTCAGCAAAGCCGAGCGGGTAAGCGTTACCTTCTGGATGGCCCTGTTAAGACTGGTCCTCAAAACGGTCACTTTCAGGGTCGCGGAGAAAACAAGCGGTATCTGCTTGCTTATGGCAAAAAACGGTAGGTTAATCTAAGATTCCTCCGATTACTAGCCGAAATGCCACTGTGAAGAATAACCAAAACACTGCTAGTCCAATGATTGTCCATGCTGTTATTTCTCCGTTTGTTAGTATGGCGTAGGATACAGCTAGCCAGATTATGAATACTATGCCTCCGGCGAATGCGTCTAAAGGCTTGATTTTTTGTTTGGGTTTAGGTTGCTTGGGTGCTGGTGTTTCTGGGTTTATGGGTGCTCCGCAATTCCAACAATTAAGGGGGTTGGTTTGGGTGTCTAGTTGTTTGCCGCAGTATTGGCAGTAGGATGGTTTTTGTTTGTTGCGGTAGCAGTCGATGGAGGGTTTGTTTTTGTCGGGGTTGTAGAGGTTGGTTTTGGGCGGTGTGGCTATGGGGCTTAATGCGTTGCCTATGGCTTGGAAGTTTTGGCTTTTCTGTAATGCTTCTACTAGTGCAGGTAGGTTGGGTACTTGCTCTATTTTGTTTAGTATGGCGGCTTGGTTTTGGCTGATTTGCTGGATTTCTTCTTTTATGGCTTGGGCGTTTAAGGTTTCGTTTTCTTGAGCTTTTAGTTTCCTGTTTTGTTTTTCCAATTTGAGGTTTTGC
>JBAZEV010000203.1:0-2836 GCA_041653695.1 Bathyarchaeia archaeon | reverse complement strand
CTGCCTGTTTGGATGTAAGGATAATTGAAGGCAACTTAGCTGAGCCATCCATGTTAAAAAACCGTTTGTCTACAATGCCTTTCATCAGGCGGATGTAGATTTGTTGGTATTCACGTTTTGGCATGTTCTGGTTTTCTGTTCCGTCAAACTGTATGTTTGCAGTTTCTAGGGGCGATGCAACGATTACGGCATCAAAAACGGTGCTGTTTTCCCCGCCGTAAACACGAAAAGTTTGGTCTGCCGTTTTTTCGATACTGGTTACCTCGGTTTCCAGTTGCACTGTTGAGCCAGATTTTTCAAGCAAAGCCACGGGGAAGACGGCGTTTCCGTCTTTGAGGCTGTAGATTGCGTCTGCGTAGACACCCAGCAACGCGACCAGTCCAGCGAATCCTGCCATCTCAGCGTTTTGGGAGTAGATAATGCGGGTAATCGGCGTTATTAGTTCATCAATGAAGGTTTGGTTAACACCTGCTTCAAGCAAAAGTGTATCAAAACGGTGTTTATACCATTTATCCAGTCCAGCAGCTTCAAAAAGTTCCCAGAACTCGGCGGGTTGTTCGGCTTTTTTGTACATCTTTTCCAGTTTACGGTGTGAATCGTTTAAAATCCTAACAAGCCGCGGGACACTGAGCTTGTATTTGGTTACCAGTTTAAGCATTTTATAGAACATCGGGTGGTTCGACTGGAAGAGTATCTCGGTTCCGTTCCAAACAGCAAAATCCATGAATTCTTCAAGCTTTTTTACCTGCAAACCAGTTTCGGCTATCAGTGGGGAAACGGTTGGGTTACTGGAATTAAAGAACGTCCCACCTAACTCGCTGGTTATTTGTTCACCCTTGAAAGTTAGAACTCGTCCACCGATGCGATTTGCTTTTTCGTAAACCGTGATTTCTGGATTTGAAAGAAGTTTGCGTGCAAAATATGCCGCTGAACATCCGCCGATGCCTGCGCCAACAACTGCTAGATTAACCATGTATAGTGTAATGGTTAATGTGAATTAAAAACAAGCGCTTCATAGGTAACAAATGAAACATCAACGGAAATGCAGTTTAATGCCTGTATATTATCCAGAAGAAAAAAATATGTAACTAATGTTATCAGAAACAACTTAACAAGTTCTGACGGCAATAGTTAAATGCCACATATTTCTAAGTTTCTGCCCTAAAAGTTCAAGGTTTCAGCACACCATGTATGTGTTTGACCAGATTTCGAATCCGTATCTTGCTTCTCTTGTTCTAGGATTACTGTATGGTCTCACAGCCTGCACCTCGGCTTGTTTGCCTTACCTTGCCAGCTACATCGCGGGCATCGGGGCAGGATTTCGTGAAGGAGTAATTGTTACCACATTCTACAACACTGGACGAGTAGTCGCATACGCGGTTATCGGAACAGCAATCGGGCTTCTGACCATAGTAATAAGCGAAGAAGTGCTGCTTTCGTACCAGCAATACGCATCGGTTGTTTTCGGAGCAGCAATCGTAGTAATTGGAGTAAGCATCTTACTGAAAAAATCTGTTGGCTGCGCATGTCCACCAAAACAGCAACCAAGCAGCACAGGAATTGTTCAGAAAATATCCAAACGGTTTGACATACGCTCATTTTTTATGGGTTTCACGCGTGGACTGGTTGTTTGTCCTCCGCTGGTATCGCTTTTGTTGGTTGCCTTAACGATTCCTCAGGCAAACTTGACAGTTATTGCGTTAGTGTTTGGGATAGGAACATCAATATCGCCCCTTCTGATACTTGGCGGCGCAACAGGTTGGCTGTTAACCAAAGCCCCAGACTTCAAGGTGTGGCTGCAAAAAATTGGAGGAGCGCTTCTGGTTCTTATGGGCGCTAGTGTGTTAGTGAGTTCTTTACTGTTGTTTATTTAAGGAGAAACAGAATATGAGTAGGAACATTAACCAAACCATCGCGGATATAAACAATATCCAAATCAAAAAATTACAACAAAAAGGTAGAAGGTGAACTGATGTCAAGTGAAATTGAACAGGGAACAAAGTATGTTCCAGACATGAACAAAAAAGAAATCGAAGAACTAAGAAACACCAACATAGAAACATCCAACAAAGTAATCGCAGACAACATACGTCGAATGAAAAAAACATGGCCAAACAGGCCAGCGGTCATGGAATACTTTGATGAAATCTCGAACTTTTTTGGAAAACGCCAACAAGAAATCAGTGAACAAAAACAGGCAGGCAAAAAAGTCATCGGCTACACATGCATGTTTGCCCCAGTAGAACTAATCCTAGCCGCAGGCGCAATACCAGTACGCGTTGGCTCAGGCTGGTACGACGCCGCAAAACTGGGAGACCGAATCATGCCAGTGGAAGTCTGCCCAGTAATCAGGTCAACTGTTGGCGCGAAGATGATTCACCTTTCACCTTTCCTTGAATTAAGTGACGCAATAATAACCCCGCTCACATGCGACGGCAAAACCAAACTAAGCGAGATACTCTCAGACTACAAAACAGTATGGTGCATGACCCCACCACGCGTCAAAGACGACCCACAAACTTTGACTATGTGGAAAGAAGAAGTCATGGTCATAAAAGCAAAAATTGAGGAACTAACAGGCACAAAGATTACCAGAAATAACCTGCGCGAAGCAATCGAAAAGATGCAAAAAGCAACCAAAGCATTCCGCAGGCTTCAAGACATACGAAAAGGCGCACCAGTTATCACGGGCAGAGACGCCATGCTCGTAAACCAAGTCAGTATCTGGGATGACATTGAACGTTGGACCCAGAAAACAAACGAGTTATGTGATGAACTGGAAAAACGGGTTGAACAAAAAGAGTACGCATTCAGCCCATCTACACCACGGGTAATG
>JBAZEV010000202.1:0-2861 GCA_041653695.1 Bathyarchaeia archaeon | reverse complement strand
ACTTTCTCCCTGATTGTTCGCCCTAAATCTTCATGACTCAAACCCATTTCGATGCGGGTTTTGCGAATCAGTTCACCAGCATCAGCTACAAGCTCAAAGGCTTCAGGTATGGTTACACTTGGTTTGCGTTTCGCAAATGATTGAACAGGCTGAGAAACGATGTTACTTGGTCGAAGTCTTGGTCTAAGTTTAGGTTGAGGTTCCCAAGAACCAGAACTAAGTTTAGCACATTTTTCGCAGACATTCATATTGGCGCCTTCAATTATGGCTCGGACAGGGGCACCAAATATTGCTTGACCACAAACTTCGCACTGCATAAAATGTTCACCTTCACTACACCAATACAAACCAATTCTTTATACTTGTCGATTCCAAAATCCGCAACCAACCCCCAAACATGAACATTGTAAACCACCAAAAACGTCATTTATTTGACATAAACGCCGCAAATTATTTAGGGAGACAAAAACTATCAGTATCTTGTGGAGAGATGAGTAGAATGCCCATGGCTTTTGTTTTAATAAACACAGAGATAGGATCTGAAAGTGAAGTCTTGGAAGAATTGAAAAAGATCGAAGCAGTGAAAGAAGCTTACATGGTCTATGGCGTTTACGACGTCGTCGCTAAAGTCGGCGCAAACACTATGGAAAAACTCAAAGAAATCGTCACATGGAACGTGAGAAGACTGGACAAGGTTCGGTCAACTCTGACCATGATAGTTATCGAGGGACAAAAATAAGTCCCATCGCCCCCTTTTTCTAACACCGTTTTTTGTATCGAAAAAAGCAACCGTTAACTGAATATTCTTTTCTACCACCAACAATGTTACAGGCAACGAGCGGAAGCTAAATGGTTAAGCTACACATCGGGTTCGACGACACAGATTCTCCAAATGGAGGCTGCACAACCCACATAGCAGCGTTGCTGGTCGAAAAACTGTCCAACATGGATAGTATAGAATTCCTAGATTACCCAAACCTGATAAGACTTAACCCCAATGTCCCATGGAAAACCCGAGGCAATGGGGCGCTCTGCCTAAGAGTAACATGCCCAGAGGACAGCGTTCCCGTAATCAAAGAGATGGTCATCGACACGGTTGAGGCTAACTCAGAGCTTGGTTATGGTGGTACAGACCCTGGAATCGTTTTCGTTGTGGGAGGTGTTTCTGCACAGGTTAATGAGTTCACAAAAAGGGCAGAACATAGCATACTAACAATCGCGGAAGCCGTAGAGACCATACAGAAAGTCAACGCCGAAGCAGTGCTGTTCAAGAAAGGAAGGGGAATAATCGGAGCATTAGCAGCAATCGGTGAAGACCTTTCTGGTGACCACACGTTTGAGGTCATAACTTATAGGTTGCAGGAAAACCGTGGCAAACCACGAAGAGTAAACGAACAATCGATACGGGAGATGAACGCTAGGTCTCCACAGACGTTTAACAACGTGGACCCAGAAACAGGCAGAATTCTCATCACACCGCGGGGACCAGACCCAATTCTTTGTGGCATCAGAGGCGAAACGCCACAGGCGGTAAAGCAGTCATACGAAATGGTGGTGTTCGAGGAACCTGTTGAAAGGTGGATGATTTTTCGCACAAACCAAGGAACAGACGCCCACCTACGAAGAGTCAGCGCAGTCAAAGAAATCCAGCCGTTTAATCCAGTTGTTGCACAGGGAACCGTGTCCAAGATGCCCAAAGTAATCCAAGGCGGGCATGTGGTTTTTGCGATAAAAGATGAAACAGGTGAAGTAGACTGCGCAGCATACAAGCCAACGGTTACGTTGTGTGAAGTTGCAAGAAAACTAATGGTAGGCGACCAACTGAAAGTCTTCGGCGGCGTTCGCCCGTTGTCGGAAGAAGAAGATTTAACCTTAAACCTTGAAAAGATGCAGATTCTTGAGTTGGCTCCTTGGGTGTCGTTTGTTAACCCAAACTGCCCGAAATGTGGCAAAAAAACAAAGTCCATGGGAAAAGGTCAGGGTTTTAGGTGTGAAAACTGTGGTTTTCGTTCCTCGGAACTAAAAAAGGTGCAGGTAACAACGGAACGAAGTGTTAAAGCTGGGTTGTATATTACGTCGCCAAGGTCTCAGAGGCATCTAACAAAGCCGCTGTGCAGGTACGGAAAAGAAAAAACTGGCATATTATTTGGTTTCATTGACCAGTGGCATAACCCCTGAAAAACAAATCATACACCATCAACGGTTTGGGGTTTTTGGGTAAACACCCTGTGTTGCAGTAAACTTAAATGCGTCAGCAGAAAACTTACGGAAGGAAAAAGGGATACTATGAAGTTCTCGTTCATTAACCCTGGTCCAAACCCCGAGTTGCCTATCGAAGATGTCAAAAAAATGGTTGGTGCAGCCCCGCCGCTGGGTATGTTGTACATCGCAACGTATCTAAGAGAAAACGGTGTGGACATCTCGATTCTAGATGAATCAGGAAAAGGCTACTCACTAAAACAAACATTGGATTGGGTTAAAAAAGAGAACCCCGACATACTAGGTTTCTCCACATTAAGTGCCACGGGACGTAAAGCAGCACTTATTGCGGAGCACGTGAAAAAGGAGAACCCGAACGTTAAAATTGCGTTTGGCAACTTTTTTGCAACCTTTAACGCTGAACGTATTCTGAACAAGTATCCTGCTGTGGATTATATCATCCGCGGAGAAGGAGAATACACCAGCCTTGAGTTGGCACAATGCCTAGAAAAAAATGGTGACCTAAAGAAGGTTCTGGGAATAGATTTCAGGCAAAACGGGCAAATCATTTCCACAGATGACAGACCGTTAATCAAAGACATAGACTCGTTACCGTTTCCAGACCGAAAACTGCTGGACACAGACTACCACAACACAACAGC
>JBAZEV010000201.1:0-2891 GCA_041653695.1 Bathyarchaeia archaeon | reverse complement strand
TCACAGTTTGACAATATTAGCTACGGTAGACGATAAAACCTTACAGAAGGTCGCTGAAGCCTTTGGAGGCGAAGACGCAGTCCACATTATCAGTGCCCTCAGAGAAGTAAGCGAAACCACAGACGATGAAATAGCCCTAAAAACCGAAATACGGCTCAACACTGTCCGAAAAATACTATACAAACTATACGACCACTCACTGGTTGGACTAAGACGGTCCAGAGACAAATCCACCGGTTGGTTTATTTTTCATTGGCGAATTCAACTTGACCAATTGGCTGGTTTTATTTTAAACCAAAAACGTCGTGTTTTAGAAAAACTTGAAGCACGGCTTGAATATGAAAATGCACATGACTTTTACTACTGTAGCACAGAAGGGTGCACCCGTATTCCATTTGAAGACGCGATGGAACTTGTTTTTCGTTGCCCAACCTGCAACAAACTTTTGAACCACTACGACAACACTGGTCTTAAGGCTGCTCTGGTTCAGCGGGTTGAGGATTTAAGGAAGGAATTAGGTGACTGACAAACTGCCGTCACCCCAGACGGCGCTGAGGATTCTTTCTGAAGTTGGGTGCTCTAAACGGGTTATTGACCATTGTAAAGCGGTTTCTTCTTTGGCGGTTGAGTTTGCGAAAATCTGCCAAAACAAGGGATTATCTGTTGATTTAGACCTAGTTGAGGTTGGTGCGCTTTTTCATGATATTGGACGCTCAAAAACACATGATGTTGACCACGCCGTTGTCGGAGTGGAAATCGGTAAGTCATTGAATTTGCCCGAACCGATAATTGATATCATTGAGTGCCACATTGGCGGCGGCATTGTTGCTGATGAAGCAAAAAAACTTGGTTTGCCTGTAAAGGATTATGTTCCCAAAACGTTGGAAGAAAAAATTGTCTCTTACGCCGACAAACTAATTGAAGGCGATAAAGTTGTGTCCATAGAACGGACGGTTGAACAATTTTCTGTTAAACTTGGCAAGGACCACCCTGCTGTAGAACGGGTTATAAGGCTTCACGAAGAGCTTTTCCCTTTGGTAGGCGAATTTGATGCCCACAGTCACAGTACTTGACAAGCTTTACGGTTCAAACTCGTCTGAGAGTTTTGAAAAACTGTACCTGCACATGCTCAAAGGGCTTGATGTCAAGCTGCGTTTTGTTGGCTTAACCGACCGTAAATGGATACAACTTGACGTTTCTGGGAAAGACGAAACCGTTGCCTTAAATCTGCTAAAAAAAGAAGTATATTTTGCGCCTACCAGTTTAGTTGACCTTCAAAACTATCCCGTGTTACGTGGCAGAGCTGTTTTTTCTAACAAAACCGAAACCGAGCTTTTGGTCGATTTGGGTCTTCCAACCTGTGATGCATCAGTATCGTTGCAGCGTTTGCGGGCTCAGTTATGTGACGGTAAACCTTTAGGGTTTAAGAATCTGGTGAAACTTTTTTGTTTGTATAACAATTTGCCCCTTGAAATCGAAATCGTTGAACCAACAAAATCTGGAGCCAAAACAGTTGAGGCGTCTTTGTCTGAGGCGCAGTTGTTGTTGTTTGCTGATTGGGTGCGTTGCAGGTTTGACAGGTTAGTTGTTTTAGGTTCGTTTTTGTTTGATGTGCAGCACGCAATAAAACTGTCTGGAACCTTCAGGGACATAATAAAAGTCGAGTCTTTAGGTTCGCTTGAGCATGTAGTTGTTTGCAAGCTGGGAACTGATGCTGTTGGTTTAATTCCAAGAATTGGGCGTTACATTAAATCGGCTGTTCTTGTTCCTTTTTCTCCAAAAAAAATCTTGGAAACCGTGGGCAACGAACCTTTTGATTGGCGAACCTAGAACCTGTTAACGTTTAAGGCGTCTTTGAGGCTTTTCATGTTCACAACTGTGTTGATGCAACCATCTTTAATCAGTGCTACTCCTTGACCGATTATACCCATTTTCTCGCAGAGGTAACTGCCCATAACAAGCTCTTTGGCACATGCAACACCAAGCGATGCTTTGGGTTTTAGTTCCTGAAGAATATTTTGAGCTAAACTTCCACCAGGTAAAACAAATATGCCCTTATACCCCAACTCTTTGGTTGTTTTCACGATGCTTGCAACACTGCATCTGCCGCATTGTTGGCACTCGTAACCGTGTTTTCCTATTTCTGCTGGGCAATCTTTTGCTCGCAGGCACTGGGGCAACATTACGACCCGCTCGTTGTATGGTGTGGATGCAAAATTTTCTATCATCGAACGGTTCTTTGCTTCAACATATAGTTGAAACAGTTCCTTTTCTTCAACACCCATCTTGGATGCAAACTGTTCCAGCTTGTGGAGTGCTAAGCTGCTCAGTTTCGTTTTAGCTAGTTTTTTGACAACACGCATTACGGGGCTGTCTTCATTCACGCTCATTTGTTTCCGTGTCTCCTATAAGGGTGTAAAGAAACTTGCGGTTATCCTCAAAGGTAATTATGGTGCATATAAAGTTTAACCAAAAACGGTGTTACCTGTTAATACGTTTTCATCAAGGTTTTAACGTTTTTTGCCCTTTTTCTTTGTTTCTTTGGCTGGTTCTTCCTGTTTTGCCTCTTCAAGTTTTCCCCATTCAACGTGCCCGTTGGGTCCCTGTTTGCTCATTTCACCTGAATACAACATATCCGCAGGCGGATACGACGTGTCCAAGAGGTTCGCAAGCAGATACGTTGACGTGAAGACATGCTGGTAAACCCTGTCAAGTATTGGCGGTATCTTCTTTTGCGGGTTGACCTCTAACAGTTTTTCTATGTCCAGATTTTTTCCTTCAAGAGTTGCGTTTCCTTGGTCCTCAATATATTTTTTCAGCAAATCCACAAAATTCACGGTAGACGATACATTCCTCAACAAGTACCTGATATACATCATAGGCGGAGCAGG
>JBAZEV010000200.1:2115-2943 GCA_041653695.1 Bathyarchaeia archaeon | reverse complement strand
TGTTCCATTATCCCTGCCATAAGTGACGATTACAGACGATTTACCCCTGCCAAAAAGTGCTAAAGGTAAAAAAATAAGACCCAAGGCAATGCCCTTGACCGCATGGTAACCCTCTTTGTGTCCAGTTTGGGATACTACCATCCAACCCTGCTTTTGCATCTTCTTGGCGTCTTTTTGAAATTGTTTCGGTTTCTTGTAGGTTTTTGTTATTTGTTCCACTAAAACGCACTCCTTTCGGTGCTTCTGGCGGAAACAAAAGTGCTATCCGCCAACGATGACCGAAGTCACCCACACCCGTTTCCAGGCATGACCGTTCAAAGTGCTTTGACGAATAGCATGTTATCTTTGAACGGTTTTCTAATGCCATGCCCGATAAGTGTATCGGGGTTAGGCAAATATTTAGTTGTTGTTTGAAATATAACACCGAAAGACACTGTTTTCAACTGTATCAAGGGATTCTTGAGTTCAAATTAAGCACAAAATATGGTAAAATATAGTATAAGGGCACCCCATTAGTTAACTAACAAGGGCAGGAAATGTTGAGTTTAGACACCAGGATTTCAAAACTGGAAACCGAATATTTGAGGGAAGGTTTTAATATTGATAACTTGACCATTACTGAATTCCTAAATCTTGATTACTTCTTTGACAAAACCCAGGTTGCCAATATCCGTGACCAACTAAACGCAATGACCAACGATGAAAAAGTTGCCAGGGCAGAACGCTTTAAGCAACGCACAGGCAGATACCCCTGCTGGAAGTTGCAATCAGACCTCGCAAACATAAAGGCAGTGATTGAAGGCAACGATGCAGTGCAAATTTGAAAAA
>JBAZEV010000200.1:0-2105 GCA_041653695.1 Bathyarchaeia archaeon | reverse complement strand
TAAACATTGCCACGCTAACGCCCTAAAGGGTAGCACCCTTTGCTTTGCCCACGACCCTGACAGCAAGAAAGCACACCTGGAAGCAGTTAAGCGTGGCGGAAGCGTCAAATACGAGAACGGGTTGATACCTGCCGAACCGCTTGATTTAACCACTCCTAAGACCCTTTTACCATTACTTGCCGATACTATTAATCGTGTCCGAAAAGTTGATTCTGACGGTTCTCTGGACGTCAAAAGGGCAAACTGTATCGCCAACCTGGTAGCAAAGATGATTGAAGCACAAAAACTACTCGCATTAGAAGAACGGTTAACCAATTTGGAAAAGAGTTTGAAATGAGTGTTGAGACACGCATAGCAACCCTTGAGAAGATACATCCGCCAGGGCAGAACATTCACATTACCTCAATGCCCAATGAAACGATTGAAGAATCAATCAAGGCATACGAAGCAAAGCATAACGTTAAGTTTGACCATAACGACCCTACAAACAAAATATGGGATGTGGTGTTTTTCGGTAGCGAATATGACGAAAACAGTAATTTAGTTGAAGGCACAATCTCATGACAAAAGAAGAAAACATAAAGTTTTTAACCAAACTGGTGAACGCCAACGACAGGGTTCACGGTTACATTTTTTCAAGGTTGTCGCCAATAATCTTTAGAGAAGATTTTCAGGGCGACATGGACAGAATCAGAAAGCAATACCCCACTATCCCGAACCTCCATACCGAGAAAGATAAGCATGCTGGGTTAATGAAGGAACTTTACGATGTGTCATACAAATATAACCTTGAAAAAAACAAGGTCGGTTTCTTCTTTTTGAATTGGGATGATGTCCTAAAAGATTACCTATACTTCGGAACCTGCGGAACCGAAACCCCATTTAAGATTGTCAAACTCAAAGACATCAATTTCAAAGATGCCAGTTTTGTGTTGGCAATCAACCCCCTTGCCACTCAAGACGAAATAATTAAGGGCATTGAAGAAAATTGGTTTTGGATTTCACGCTTCCAAGAAAAACAACTTTCGGAAGAAGGCGGTGAAGATTATGATTGGTCAAAGTTATCCAGCATACAGAAGAAAAGTAACAAGTTTAGGTTCCGACCAAGACCCTTTTTTGAACGAGATGTTGAAATATACGAGTTACACAATCAGGGGTTGAGTAGCACTGAAATTCACGCAGACACGAAATACAACCTTGAACCAAAGCATATCCGAAAGATTATCGCAGACATGAAGAAAATCTTTGAACCAGAAGGTTAACCCGCTACTTTCCAAGGGGGTATCTCTGAACTGGTTTTTCGCACTAAGCATGGGTGAGAAAATTTACCCATGCAACAAGTTAACAGCAAAACTGAATCACAGACGCTAAACACGGAAAAGTATGAAAAATACTTGTCCAAACAGTATCCTGAACTTGATAAAAAACAGGTCGCCATTATCGTTGAAAAATTAGTGTCATTGGCAGAAATCTGCGTTAACTCATATTTAGATAAGAACAATGGTTCCAAAAGGAACCTTGGGGTTATTGACAATCAAAACACGGAGACCGAAGATGAAGAAAACAGATAACAAGGATAAGGTTTTGAAAACAATAATTTATTGCAGGGTTTCAACCAAGGAACAGGTGGAAGAAGGTTTAAGTTTACAAAACCAAGAAAAGGCGTGCATTGATTATGCCGAAAAAAAGGGGTTCATCAAGGATAAGATATTTATTGAAGAAGGCGAATCGGCAAAAACCCAACTTAGAACACAACTTTTAGCACTGCTGGATTACTGCAAGGAAAACACAGGAAAAATTGATGCCCTGATTGTGTGGAAGTTAGATAGATTTTCTCGCCAAACCTCCGACCACTTCGCACTAAAAGCGTTACTTGCTAAATACGGGGTAAGAATATATTCGGTGACGGAACCGATTGATGAAACGCCCCAGGGTCAACTCATGGAAACCGTGCTGGCGGGTTTTGCCCAGTTTGATAATGACATCCGTTCCGAAAGGTCAACTATCGGTATGCGTGACAGGATTAACGAAGGTCGCTGGGTTTGGAAAGCACCTATCGGTTACCTGAACAGCAAGGATGCATTTAGTAATCCTATCCTGGTTAT
>JBAZEV010000199.1:0-3023 GCA_041653695.1 Bathyarchaeia archaeon | reverse complement strand
GGGACGGAGCTTGGTTTAGGCGAAAAGGTGATGATGAAAACGCTAGGTGTTAAACCTGAAAAGCCAAGTTTGCAAGTGCTTGAGCAGAGCACGATTCCTACTGCGCCTAAAGAAGCATTCGAAACGGTTAAGGTTACTGAGCTTAAAGCAACACAAGAAATAAAAACACCTGCTAATCTGGAAGGCGAAATTGAAAGATTAATTATAAATGAACCAAAAATAGTTGAAAAAACTTATTTAATTGAAAATACTACGCCTGAAAGTACCCGATTGATTCCTAAAATGCAGGGCAATCTTCAAGTTGCAGACGATTTAACCATGATTGTCAAGGGTAAAGAGGTTGTTAATCCTAATACTGTTTTGACTGGAAAGAGTGTTGAGTCATCAGAATATTATTCTATTAGCAAACCTAAAGCTGACATTATAGGTGAATCTAAACTAAGTTTTAATAAGCAGACTGACCCAGTGACAGAGTTTGAAGCTTACAGTTTCAAAGAATCGTCCAAACCTCCTGTTAAATCGGTTGCTGAGCCAGAGTTAAGTTTCAGTAGGCCAACCATGAATTTTAAGGAGCTTCAAGCAAACATTAAGTCTGGCAAAATTAAAAGCGTTGATGTAATCGCTGATTTAGATGTTGCTACTGGCAGAAATGTGCAAGTAGAAAAGAGTTATGGTGATTATCCTTGGAAGGGTGAGGATGCTAAAGCATTGTTGGAAAAGGGTAGTTTAGTGCAGGCTGGCAAAGGTAAGCCTTTGCTTGTTCAACAAGAAAAACCGTTTGTTGACCAGTTAACTAGTGGTAAAGCGGCTAAGGCTACTGGAGTAGACAAGGTTTTAGGGGATATTCAAACTGGTAGGGCTATCGATACAGCGCGGGTTAGTGTTAGCCAAAAATCAATTAATCCTTTTACTAGTTACGCTGGCAGGTCTTATTATGGTGGAAGAGGCGGTCAAGTGGAAGAGTCTGAAACACAGTATTTGACTTTGCCAGGGCAGGTTGCACGTTTAGATTCTAAATTGGGTGTATCTTCTACTGGGGCTTCTGGTTTTGCGCCGCCTTTAACTATGGGTGTTTCAGGGTTTGATGTTAAGCCTGAACCCACTGTTTCCATGGATTCGCCTAAGTCTGTGCCAATTATTAACCCTAGTATTGTTCCTATTGTAGTTCCAGATATTGCACCTGATATTATGCCTATTGTCACTCCAAGTATTGATGAAATAGTTATTCCTGACATATACCAGCCGCCTATTCCTGACCAACCGCAACCGTTGATTCCTGACCAGCCACAAAAAACTGAGCCTATACCTGATATTCCTAATCCATATTTACATAAAGGTAACGTTCAGTATGGTTTGCCACCTAATAGTTTCAAGTTTGAGGGGGGCGGTTACAGTTTGCCTTCTGTGCTTCGCGGTGTCAGCGTTAGAAGTCGTAAAAAGGTTTATCCTATTTTGTCTGGCGTAGAGGTTCTTAATCTTGGAGTGAAACAGAAGCATGTTAAGAAAACTAAAAAACGATAAGTCAGGGGTTGGCTGGGTTCTTGGCGTAGCTATATTATGTCTTCTGTTTATGCCTGTAGTATATTTTCCGTTAAGTTACGCTTGGGATAATGTGTACGCGGTGTTTACTGGCAGTTACGTTTTTACGGGTATCACAGCTAGTGCTCTTACTGTTGTTGAATTGATTATTGATTATCTGCTTGTTTTCGGGCTTTTGTTTACTATAAACTGGGCTATTGTGCAGGCAAAAAGCAAGCGGTATTCCCCTTAAAAATGGAGGTTGAAAGGTGGGTAAACTGAAACTTAAACGTGATGGAAGCCGATTCTGGCAGAATTTTTTGAGTGATAGACGCGGAATTGTTACTGCTGGGATTGTGGCTATTTGTTTCATTTTTTTAAGTAGTATTCTTTGGTTGGTTGGGGCTTTGATTGTTAACAGGACTTTTGATGCTTTTTTGCCGTTGTTTAATGATAGTGACCCACGGGCCTTGTTGACTGGGCAACATGCGGTTAACGCTTTTGGCGTGAGCATTGTTGTTATTGATGTTTTGCTGCTTGTTTGGTGGGGTTTGAATGCTCAGAGGGTGGAGAGTCAAGAGTATGCTGGAGGCGTAATGTGAAGCCGTTAAGAAAGTTTTTGAAGGTTTTGCTTCTTGCTATTGCGTTAGTGTATGCTTTCTGTTTGGGTTGGTTGTCTTGCTTGTTTTTTTCCAGTTTAGAAGTAGAGGATGAAGTGTTTAGTGTTTCTGTGAAAGTAAACGATTTTACTGAGAAGGTTCAAGTTAAATTTTTCAGTGAAAACGGCAGTTTCGAATTAGTTAACATTGACGGCGTTGACTATTCTTTTTTTGTAGATTTAAGTTTTCATGAGGCTGACAGAGTTAACGTTTACGTTTTGACGGACAAAGAAATTGAATTATGGAGTAGCCAAGTTGTTGTTAGCGATAATTATCAAATGCTTATTTCTAATAGTTCAACTGGCGTAAAAGTTGATTACTTGGAGGTTTTTGAGTGAACAACCAGAAAAAGGTTTCTTGGGCTTTAATTTTTGTTTTGGTTGCTTCTTTTTTTAGCGTTTATTTATCAACTGTACAAGCTGTTACTTATCAAATAACAACCTCTCATGTTGGTAACGGAAGTATCTCACTAGAAGGAGTTAACAATGTTGAAGCTGGAGTAGATTTCGTTATGGAAGCAACCGCTGATTCAGGATACGTTATTGATTATTATCTTATAGATGGTAGCCCCGATTATTCAGACCAGTATGATACATCTGGATTTTACACTTTTCCCGCTGTTAACACTAGCCATACTTATGTAGCTTATTTTGTTGCACTTTATCATAGTGTATCTTTGTCTATTATTGACCCTGACGCAATCACTTACAACGCTGTTGGTTTTAGTTTCACCATTCCTATTGAGTTGAGCGCATCTACGACTGGGAGTAGCTTAGTTAATATAACATGGGGTGTAACTTTTAGCGGTTTATGGGTTATTAAAGACCAGTTGTATTCTTCGCCTAC
>JBAZEV010000198.1:0-3034 GCA_041653695.1 Bathyarchaeia archaeon | reverse complement strand
GCAACGTTAACTCGTCGTTCATGTCTGCTATTTCACCCCGTTCTTCTGCGGTTAATACTTCATCTTTTACGCTTGGACGCCCAACTGCCACGATTAAGTCGTCGGGTTGTGAATGCCCAAGTTTTAGTTTGTTTTTGTGCGCTAAACCTACAACTGTGACTCCGATGCCAGTTTGTTCAACGGGAACAATTTTTTCCATGCTTCCAATCACAATCAGCGATTCGTCTAACCCAGCCCGTTTGGTTTCACTTTTTATGCCTTCAACAATTTCAGAGCCCGTGGGGTTTGGTTCTACACCTAGTGTATCTGTTATGCAAACAGGTGTAGCACCAACAGCCAAAACCTCCATCAACGCCACACGGGCAGTAAACCTGCCTAAAACGTAGCCGCTGACCTTGATTTTGTCCAACGGTTTAGGTCCAATACCACCCGCAGAGTCGCAGCCCACAACCATCACAGTCTCGGAGTTAATCTCAAAGATAGAAACGTCGCGAGCGGTTTTGATGGCTTTTGTGGGAAACGGGTTGTGGGTCATATTCTAAGCCTTCTGCCTCTTACTCCAACGTAGATTATTGATGCAAGTACCGCGTTTAAACTAGCCGCCAGCAACAACGGAACAGTAACATAGGTTATTGTTGCAGCAAAACCCAGTGTAGGCACCATTATCAACGAAAGAACAGTATTAATTGCAACCGCAGCCATCGAAGCAGGTATGAATCCCCATTTTTTGTTTGTCTTGTTTACCAGTCCCATTGCTCCGCCTGCAACAGCCATTCCAAGGGCGATTATGTAATGCAGCGGACCTAGCGGGAACCCGTTTATAACTGCGGTTACGATGTGTCCAAGTCCAGTGATTATTAGTCCGTCGGTTACTCCGAAGTACAGTGCCGCAAAGAATCCGGGGCTTGAGTCAAGGGCGATTGTTGAAATCAATGGGTATGGCGTAATGAATGAACCAATTACGCTTAGTGCAGTGAAGATGGATATTCGTGCAACCCGTAAGGCGTTTGTTTTTTGGGTGCTTTGGTTTGATTTGTTCAATTGCATATTTCTCCAATTGAGGTTTTGATGGAAAAGAAAAAACAAGAAATAAAAGAGTTACCCACTGTATTACAATTGTAGTGTGAGTTGGTTTGTTTTGAACGTCATAAACGTGCGGTTACCAGAAAAAGTCGTAAACGACCTAGATACATTAGCAAAACGGCACGATTTAACACGGTCAGAGGTCATCAGGCAGGCGTTGGTTGTTTACATCCATTTCGTGGAAAACGTTGGAACCCTGCTAAGACCAACAGTTTTTCAGGTTAAACCCGCCCAAATCGGGTATGTGACACGGGGCGATGTTTCAGTAATGACTATGCCAACGGGACATTCCATTGTTGTGGGTTCGTCATCGTCTGGGGGTGTTGGACCAAAACCGTTTGACAGCCTTAAAATCAGCGGCAAAGTTGTAGGCAAATTCTTGGCAAGGGTTGCATGTATGGACGTTGTGGCAACGGGTGCGTTTCCTATCTCGGTATCTGTTACGTTAAGCATTGAAAAAGACCCCACCGGAAACGAGGTACTCCAAGGCATAAACAGTGAAATCCGTGCATTAGGTCTAGAACCCAACCAAGTTTTGAAGGCAAACACCGAAGACAACTTTGAAACCACCCAAACAGGTGCAGGCATAACCGTTGTTGGTCTGGCTAACGAAAACGATTTGCGGATAGCAAAAACCAGACCCAACGATTTGATAGTGGCAATAGGTAAACCAAAAGTCGGCGACGAGGTAATTCCCGCCGAGTCACGAGGAGAAATCGCCAACATTTACGATGTATCGGCGTTGGCGCGTAAAGATTTTGTTCACGACATCATGCCTGTGGGATCGTTCGGCATAATAAACGAGGCACAGACATTGGCATACAGTATTGGCAGACAACTAAAAATCAGTGAAAACACAGGACTGGATTTAACCAAATCTGCTGGTCCTGCAACGGTGGTTTTAACAACACTGGACAAAGAGAAACTTGACGAACTGCAGTATTTCATACGTAAACCCATCAACGTTGTGGGAGAAATACTGTAAAAAAAGACGATTAAACCACGGTTTACAAACGGTTTAAGTAAAGTTCGTCCTAACAGTTTGCTTAAGTTGAAAACAAGTGGACGCCATTGCTAAACTCAAAAACGAGTTCGCGTTTATCAAAGGAAACATTCTCATCAACACGGTCACGTTAGGGATAATTCTGGTTATAACCGCAATCCCATACACGTATTATCCCAAGTATATTGAGGGGTTGGGAGGCGACCCATATATCGCTGGAGTAATCGGGTTTGCCGCATACGCAACCTTAGCACTGGTGCAAATCCCAGGCGGATACCTAGCCGACAAACATGGCAGACGAAGCCTCATAATCACGATGACGTTTGGAATCGCGGTAACCTACTTCTTGTTTGCCGCTGCTCCAAGTTGGCAGTTTTTGATTATTGCAGTTGTGCTCCAAAACATGTTCTACATCTACCAACCCGCACTTCAAGCAATGGTTGCAGATTCCACGCCGCCAGAACGGCGGGGCGTTAGTTTTTCTATCATTAATTTGCTTCACTACATTTCGGTTCCGTCCCCGATTATCGCGGGTGTTTTGGTTGTTCATTTTGGGTTGATTCCAGGCATGCGAATCGGCTACATCGTTGTGGGTGCAGCGTTCATTGTTGCGGCGGTTATAAGAATCAAATTCAAAGAAACCCTGCAAAACCCTGAGGCAACCCCGAAAATAAAGGAGATTCTGCGAAAGATTCCCGAGTCCATAGTTGAAAGCACAAAAACGTTGAAGAATGCCTCAAAGTCGATGCGGTTTCTTTTTGCAAGTTTTGCCATCTACCATTTTGCGTGGTTTATGTGTTCGCTGAACCTGATTTTCTACGCAACAGAAGTCTTGAACATCACCGAACTAGAGTGGGCTGCGTTGATGGCGTGGTTTTCTGTTGTTAACGTTTTGGCGGCGTTGCCTTGTGGCAAAATCGTTGACCGTTTTGGGAGAAAAAAGCCGTT
>JBAZEV010000197.1:0-3044 GCA_041653695.1 Bathyarchaeia archaeon | reverse complement strand
ATGGGCACGCGAAGGTCATCTTCGAGGCAATCCTGCACCCCTTCGAACTTTCGAACGCCCTTGGCAATAACGCTCATTTGCCTTGTGTTTCTGCAATAAACCTTAACTGCCTCCACAGGTTTGCCGAAATATCGGCGTTCAACAAGTTCGTTTTTCTCAATTGAGTCACCAAACTCATTAATGATTTTAGCCCTCACCCGTGAAGCATCCACGTTTCCACTCAACACAGCGTAAAGGTAATCAACAAAATTCCTTTCAAAAACAAGCACTCGATTGCCAAATTCGTCAATTCCCCAAAGCCACAATTCAACACTGCCATCCTCAATTTTTGGGTTTAAATCCAAAAGCCAAAATCGCACTTTCAAAGGCAACCGCCTACAAATTAAAAATGGAAGATTTAGCCTTTAAACTTTCAATTAGCCGTCTTGTTTTAGTTGCTGTTTTGGGCGATTGGTAAGGTTGTGGTGATGGTTGTTCCACGTCCAAAGGCGCTTTCAATCTCGATTTTGCCGCCGTGAGCTTCAACGGTTCGTTTACAGATGGCTAAGCCAAAACCCATACCTTTAGCTTTAGTGGTGAATAATGGTTTCCACAGGTTTTTTAGCGCTTCAGGAGTCATTCCACTGCCCGTATCGTTGAATGTGAAGACTACATTGTTTTCTTTTTTCTGGTTCTTAATGGTTAAGGTTCCGCCGTTTGGCATTGCTTCAAAGGCGTTTTTGATAATGTTTGTGAATACCCTGTTGATTTTTACTACATCTACCTGTAATTCAAAGCCGTTATCACTGAAATCAAGGACTTGGATGTTAGCTGGCGTTTTAACTAAGGCAAGCGACGTTGTTAACAGCGATTTAGGCGTGGTAGTTTCAAGCTGCAACTTCATTTCCCGCGAATAATCCAACAGATCGCTAACAATCTTGTTCGAATAATCAATGCTGCTTTCAATGGTTGACAGCATATCCATTGCTTTAGCGTCAAGCTTGCTGGCGTAGCGTGTTTTCAGATAATACGTTGCGCCACTCATACTGCTAAGAGGGTTGCGCAGGTCATGCCCAACCATACCCGCCAACTCACCAATCGAGGCAAACCGCTCCGCATTAACCAGTTTCTTCTCCATCTCTTTACGACCAGTAATGTCATGCACTATGCAGGCAACGCCGACCCTCTGACCGCTCTTTCGTTTAACAACTGAGCATGAAAAAAGAACTGTTATCTCGCCATTTTTAGTTTTGAGCTGGGTTTCCTGATTCTTTACCTCTTCGCTCCTTGATAACTCAGCAATTGTGGCAGCCCAGCTTTTTTCATCCGAAAACAGTTCAGCAAGCCCTTTTCCCATAACCTCTTTTTTAGTATACCCTGAATTTCGCAGAAACGCCTCGTTAACCTGAATTATTTTTCCGTCTAAACCTCCAAGAATTAAAGCGTCTGGCACTGTGGAGAAAATGTTGTCTGCTGCTACCTCTGGGTTGAGGTTGAAAAGGTCGTAGCGCCACATTGCAAAAGCAATAAACCCTGTGAATATGCACGCTGAAATGTTTTCTAAGCTTGGGAAAACTATGTTTGTCATGGGCAGGATTGAATCTGTAAGTATGGACAGAAGGACTGGGAAGCCTAAACCTATGGCTATAAACTTTGCCTGTTGCTTTTTAACGACATCCGTGGCTCGGTAATAATAGACCACGCAAAGAATCAGTGATAAAAGCGCTAAAATGGAAACCCAAAGACCATCTATTGTGCAAACGATTGAGTCAGCTGGCACAAAAGCGTATCCCCAGTACTGCTTTACGGGCATAGCTGAAATCAAGTTAGTAGTCAAATCTAACACTGCAAAAACAGACACTGGCAAATACAGGAAAACATAGGTGGCTTTGTGTTTTAACAGGCTACTTTCGGTAAAGGCAAGAGTAAAATGCAGCATTAACGCTGAAAAAAATGGCCACAAAACAAGCGCTCGATTCCAGAAGTAAGCCTCGGTAACGTTGCTTGCTTGATACATCATGAACTCGCAGAATGCCCAGTACGCGTTAAACACGAGAGTTGCCATGAAAAGCTTGTTGAGGAGCGCTTTTTTGTCTAAAAAGTAAACTGCCAGCCCTATAGCAAGACAGACCCCGCTTGTTAAAAGTGAAAACCAAGCAAAAAGATTCATGCCTTGTTGGCCTCCTATATGTAGTAAAGTGGATTCAGTTTCAAGACGCTCCTGATATTCCCGTTAAAAGCTTGTGGTTGCTCTATAAACTCTCTGGATACCCGCTAAAGATTTCAAAACATCTCTTTTTCAGGCATTGTTGAGCCCTATTTTTTCAAGGCTTCATTGGATAATTAAGCCTAATGTTCTATAACATTTTTCTATAAACCCTTTAATAGCAATCGATTGCATAACAAATCAGTAACTGAGGAAGGAGAAATGAATAAGCAAGTTAAGACTACGTTAATTCTAATTACATTAATCGGTTTGATAGCTACCTTTGCTGGCACAGCAAAAGCCCCACCACCAAGCGAATATGAAATTACATTAGCCCAAGGCTTCCCAGTCTATGACCCACAAACAAATACCCAAAACTGGACATATAATATTCACTGTGTAACTGGACAAGATGTCAGCCATATCAACTTTGAATTCGACCAAATATGCGACCCACCACTAAGCGTTATTAAAGATGCAGGTCCAGGCGAAATAAGAATATCAAATTCATACACTGACTATATTCCCGGTACAACAATGGCTGGAATAAAAATTGATGTCGATGTAACACCCGGAGAAACCAAACAAATATGGTTTACACTTGAAGGGGAATGGCCTGTTGGCACCATAACGGTCTATGTTAAATCAGGTCAACAGGACCTTTATGACTTTCAATATGAAGTTGCAGGACCAGAATGCAAGGTAGACAACGGTGTCCCAGAAATTCCGTTAGGTCCGATTTTTGCTGTTGCTTCAATGATGGCTGCCTTCGGCGCTTACGTTAAAATACGCAAACCAAAAGTAGTCTAACCCTTTTTTTTATTTTGTTAAAACCCATTAATTTTAGTCAACTAGAAGT
>JBAZEV010000196.1:0-3058 GCA_041653695.1 Bathyarchaeia archaeon | reverse complement strand
GGTTTGCGTAGTCTATGGGAATTTTGATTGAAAGAAAGTCTATCGGGATAGTAAAAGACGGAATCAGAGATAACCCATATACTGCTAACAGTACTAGTCCTAACAGCAGACTTGACGCCTTCAGGGTTTTATCTCCTTCTTTTGACTACGGCAATAATTATTCCAGAAATTACTAGGGCAACAACGAACAGTTCAATTAATAGACTGATTTGTGGAGCGTCGAAGATTGAAGCATACGCGGTTACGCTTAATGGAGGCGAGTTTACGCCTATTGGCGGAGTTATCGAAAAGAAGTTTAGTTTTTCTGAGAAGAATCCGACACAGAAAATTATGCCTACGACGCCTAGTAAGTAAGGTTGCTTTCTTACGTTGACGACGTGTGTTTTGTGTAGAAAAACTAAAGCTAAGAGGCTGACGAAAACTAGCGATAACGCGGTTGTCCAACCATAGTAAACTATAGAGCCAAACGAGAAAGCGAAGACAATAAGGATAACAACGATTGTTATGGGGAGAAGTATAGGAAATATACTAACGAGAAAGGCGAAGAACCCTGCCGCTTCAGTGATTGTTTTACTCATAGCTCACAAGTTAGCAGTTTAAGATATAAGTGTTTTACCATAAAAAAATAAGGGAGATTGTTATTTTTTGCGTCTTTTGTATAATCCGTAACCGGCGATAGAAATGGTAGAAATGACAGCAACGGCAATTACAATAATTGGGAACCAATCATAGTCTTTAGTGTCGCCAACTTTCAATAATTCAATAGTTTCAGTTTGGTATCCGCCCTTAATTGGTAGCGAAGTTGGAGTCATTGCTTGATAATGTGTTGTTGCAACAGAAGTTAAAGATACAGTGCCTTGATAACCTTCTAAGTCTATTGTAGCTGTTCCGCCGTCAGTCACTAAATTAGGCGATTTGGTTCCCCAAGAAACAGTGATAGTAACAGCTTCAGTTACTAGTATGCCTGTTTTAGCGTCTTTCACAAGTAAAGTCAGTATTGAGCCTTGTGTACCTTTAGGTAGTAACGTGTACTCTATGCTTTTTGTGTTTGTTACTGAGCCAAGTTCATTTGTTGATGTTACTGTTAAGGTTCCAGTTTTCTGCACTGTGGCACCGGTATTTAGCACTTCTACATACATGCTTGATGTTTGTCCGGGGGCTAATGTTGCTTTTTGGTTTTGTGGGTTAACGTTTATTTCTTGTCCTGTCGTGCATTGTGTACTGATTACTGAGTCTGCTTGCACGGAACTTTTTTGTAAGAGGTCAATTTTTAGTAAGTCTCTGTCGCCTATTTGCCCTGTTTCTGATGCTACCCAAGATAGCCCTGTGATTTCAATGTCTGATGCGGGAGGTTGCCAAACAATTGTGTCGGCTAATTCAGTGCTGATTTGCATTGTTATGAGGCTTGACATTGAACCGTAAGGAAGATATATTCTGACTTTGCGTTCTGCGGTTATTTCCCATCCTTGTTGCCAAACATTCATGTCGTTAAGGCTAAATGTTGGTACGCCTCGTATCTCTTTAAGATAGTTTACAACGGATAACCCGTCTTTTTGGAATACTCTGCCTTCTGTTTGCTGTGTTCCACTGTTCTGATTTTCGAATATCTTTGCGCCAAGTGGTTTAGCCCATACATCAATTCCGCTTTGTTGCCTATAGATACCTGGGAAAAAGCCCTGTTGAGGAATTGCGTTATAAGATATTGGCCCACTAGTTCTATAGAATAATCCCGGACTGCCATCATTTGCTTTCTGCATCACTTGGTCATAGTAGTCATAATAGTTTCCGCCGCCGAACCAATAATTAGCATATGAATAGTCACTGTTACTATAGTAATCGATGTAGTTTACGACTGTTCCAACGTCTTTAAAGATTAAATCAGGAGCCATTATTGCAATGTCGCCTATTGTTGGGGCACTGTAGCCTGTTCCAAGTTTGCCTAAGTCTTTTATAGCTATCCATTCTGATTGGTCGTTTGCGTTTCTTAATGTTACTGTTTGTGTAACGCCTGTTGTATCGATTGTTTGGGTTGCTATTTGAACACCTTTTTTATAGATGTCTATTTGGAAAGGCGTGTGCGCTGTCCAGTATTGTTGACCCCATTTAGCAACGGGCACAGAAAAGGGGCCAGTAGTCGGGTTTTCCCAATCAAACGATGCTCCGGCATATGAACTATGTCCTGTTTTAGTTAAAGGGTACGCGGTAACTGATTGTACATCTAAAGGTCTTTCCCAATATGGTCTTAATGGCGTTATTTTTACGGTGATTTCAGAAGTGGGCACAAGTTTTGTTGTTCCAATTTTATTATTACCGTATTGTTCTGCTTGAGCGTTGTTAAATTTGTACATGGCGTATTGGTCGTTCATGTCGGTTGTTGCAAGAACTGTCCAAAAGCTACCTGTCCATTCATGAGTTGCTTGGTTTTCGCTTCCTTGTGGGCTTATAGAGGTAGTGCTAGCAGATAAGAAAGATAGTGTAGGCGAACTTTGTTGTGGAAAAATTAGTGTCATAGAAAGTAAAGTTGCGGCTATCAACGTAGCGATAACGGCGATTTTCAGTTTTTTGTTCATCTTAGCCATCCCCTGTTAAAATAAAAAAGAAAAGAAGAGAGAAGATTTAATTTAGTTTTTGGTTTTAAGGCGCGGCTTCGTACACGCTGATTGATTCGGTTTCGTCTGTCCAGAATCGGTATGCAGTGTTGTGGTTAACGTATTGCTCGTATAGTGTTAGGGTGTATGTTCCGTTTGCTAAGGCGGCTGTTCTTGTGAAGACAACGTTAACTTGTGCTGTGCCTCCACCGGCAAGTGTTGGCATAACGAAGTATTGGCCTGTTAAGCTGTCGTCTGTTGCGTCAGCGTCAAGAACTACTGATGTTGGTGCGCCGTTGATTGTAACGCTTGAAACTGCTAAGCCTGTGTAGGTTGGAAGGTACACTCTTCCAGCGGCGATTTGTTTAAGCAAACCGGCTGATGTAATATCGTAGGTTACTTGCCATCTTGCAGTTGCTCCGGGGTCGGTGATGTTTGTTACTGTTGTGTCATAGAGACCTGTTCCAGTG
>JBAZEV010000195.1:0-3064 GCA_041653695.1 Bathyarchaeia archaeon | reverse complement strand
AAGGTAGTGTTGTCTCCAGTCAATATTATTTTTGTCCGCATATCTCCTGCTGTATACCGCGTTTTTCATCTGGTTGTGGCGGAGACCTTGTGTGTGACAAAACTCATGGGCTATAACATAAGCAAGTTCAACCTTGTCCAGTTGAAAGTCTTTGGGAATTTTAAGAGTCACTCTGGCAGGCAAGCCATAGTATGCATAGCCTGCAATGCCATTGCGGCCACCACGCCTATAAACAACATGAAAAACAGAGCCTTTTAAATTGACCATTTCCCTTTTTGCCACTTCCCTGATGAAACAACTTAATTGATCGTTCTGCAAATCGGTTTTATTTGTTATTTTCATCTGTGTTCCGTTGATATTGTTTTTTTCCGTATCCAGGAGATGGCTTCCCAAAAGCACATCTCCAAGCGTTATTGCCAGAAAAAATCGGCTTGTAACCAAAAAACACATCGCCAATTATCGGGGAAAATTCGCACGCACATTGCCTGATTTCTCCATTTGGTTGCACAAAAAGCATGTTGTCCCCCACACACTCCCACCTGCATCCCCAATCGCATCTCCCCCCATATATTGGGACAAAACGATCCTTTTTGCTGATATCACGGATAGCTGATTTGCTTCTCTTGGCAAGACGAAAAGCTTTTACAACTTTGTCTTCCACTGGTTCGTGCCACTTGTCTTGAGACAGCACGCCCCGAATGACTCCCAGCCCAATCATGCGAGCCAACTCCAGGGCATCATCCGTTCGCTTGCCGTTGGTGGCAATCCACACTTGATTAACTCCCCGTCTCCGAATGGCAAGACTCATTAAGTCCCAGAACAAGGGGTGACAGGTTGGCTCGCCTCCTCCAATATTTAACAGCGCTTGAGGTTCCAAACTTAAGGCGACTTCAAACGCTTCCATAGATATGAAATCTTTGCCTTCCGGTCCGGAATTGTAGCAGCAATGACGACAGAACATGTTGCAATTGTTCGTCACAGAAACATACACCTTCATCGGACTGCAATTTTCAGCTTTCATTTCCTTAATGGGATGTGTTGGCAACTAAATTTCGCCACCATTGTTTTGAAGATAGCATAGCAGATTGAAAATAAAAGTCAAGAACAAAAAAGATGGTGTCCCTACCCAGACTCGAACTGGGAACCAGACCTTAGGAGGGTCTTGTGATGTCCAGTTTCACCATAGGAACTTCATTCCGCACCATTAGTGTTGCACAACCAGTTTGTTTTTGCTTCTGTATTTCTTCGGCTTTATCGCCCACAACGGCGACTTCATGCAGGTCAAAATGTAAATCAAGTTGCCTTTCTTCTCGCAAACAAACAATATGGTGTTTCTATAGATGTAAAAAAACTTTCTTTTGTAACCATAGGTGTCATAAAAATATTGGAGCAAACGATGGTTGTTCAAGAAACCAGAAGTCTCCTTTGACCTGCTGAAAACAGACAAAATGTTGGATGTTTGATCTTCAGTTGAGTTGTTGGCAAACCTCTGGGCAAACCTCTCCTTGGCGTGCTTGGTGATGACAACAGTGTATTTGCTGATGCTGTTCTCCATTTCAACCCTGTATCCGTTCATTATTCATCACCTCAAGTGGCGTCCCCAGCAGGATTCGAACCTGCGACAACCGGATTAGAAATCCGGTACTCTATCCAACTGAGCTATGGGGACTTGTTTTTGAAGCGAAACATAGCAGAAACACTCGAAAAGTCAAGACCAAACTACAAAAGACTCCTTCTACTGCTGTGCCTCTCGTTCGCACCTTCCCTGTTACCAATGTCATCATCAATCTCGTCAATGTAGTCGGAAACCCTGTTGGGCAAAACATCATCTTCCTTCCTTGGCTGACCAGTGGAATTAATCCTAGTGCAGAACTTCAGCTGGTTGAACAACATTTCGTTGCTCTTCGGACCTATCTTTACGAGAACCTGCCAAGCCTTGTTGCGGGGATCAATCTTCTCCACCAGTCCGAACTTTTTGTATAAATGGCTCTGTGAATCTATCACCTGCACCATGTCGCCAACGTAAACGCGAAGTCGCCGATGTTCCTTAAAGTTTTCTCCACTATTGGTTCCTGCACTGTGAGAAGTGTAGTTCACCGATCTTCGCGGAATGTTGGCAGGTGGCCGCGAAACACCTCTTGAATCATACATACGTGTTTTCCTTAATCTGTTTCATAACTGTTTCGTGAAACCAAAAGTGAATATGACAATAAATAATTCAAAAAAATAAACAATAACAACTATAATATACTAAAAACACAATAGAAAATCCTGTGGAAAAAATATACTACATACCAACCGACAGAAAAATGATCTGCCTGACATTTGATGACGGACCGAACGATCCGACAACACCCATTATACTGGAAATCCTCAAAACCCACAACATAAAAGCCACTTTTTTCGTGCTGGTTGAAAACGCCATGAAAAACCCAGCCATTATGGAAGCAGTAATCAGGGAAGGACATACCATTGGATTGCACGGATACAACCACAAGTCCTTCAACACATATCCAAAATTAAAGACCTATCGCCACATCAAAAGATGCCTGGAAATAATGGAGCAACAATTCGGAGTCCAAACAGCATATTTCCGCCCGCCTTACGGGACTTTTCCGGACTGCGCAGAAACAATAGCAAACGAATTCAACCTTACACCAGTAGGATGGTCTCTAATGGAAGCAGACTGGAAACCCAGCATGTCGCGCCTCAAAACTAAGAACATTCTCGCCAGATGCTCGCTCGGCAAAATCGTAGTCCTGCATGACGGATACAGGCACTACACACATGTGGGAACAACAATTGAGAACCTGCAACAAATGCTGCCACCCCTTATCAGCAGTGGATATTCTTTCGTGTCAATCCCAGAACTTGTCGCAGCCAAAACGCAGCTCCAGTCCAAGGTTTTGAACGGCATTCCATTGCTGCACCGCGAAATAGTCGACCTGTCCCAATCAACCGTTTTGTTCCTGTATTGGGACATTAACTACATTGACCAGACAAAGAAATATATGTGCCCAACATGTGGCTCGGAGTTCGAAAGATGCCTATTTGAGCTACAGGT
>JBAZEV010000194.1:0-3068 GCA_041653695.1 Bathyarchaeia archaeon | reverse complement strand
AATGCGGTTATGATAGCTAGAACATAGCTCATAGGGGGTTTATTTCCAACGAATATAACGTCTTGTTGTTTTTCTGCCATTTTTATTCACTCCTTTTTTTAATTGTTCATTGTGGTAGTTGCGCTCTGTCTTTTTTGGTTCAGACAGGAACGTTACTGCCAATATGGGAGAACTTCCTTATAAACGCAATTCAACAAACGGTAATGCCGAGTAAGCATAAAATGAATCCCTAGCAACTTGTTTTTCACTTTTTGCTAAAAAAATGTGTGGAAATGTATTTTATCATCCTCAATTCTTCATAGAAGAAAAACGTTATAGCTTTATACAAGTTTAAAGAATCAGGTGCAAGTGAAGAGTCTTCATGTCTGTGTCACCTAGCATAAGAGAAGTTTTGGCAAGAAGAATCGCTGGAGAAATAATTCTTTCAGGTAAACCAGGCGCCACTATGAGGAAATGGCGTGAACTCTTCGCTGTTTCTCAGTTAAGCCTTTCAGAAGTTATGGGTTTATCCTCCTCGGTAATCAGCGACTATGAAGCGGGCAGAAGAAAAAGTCCAGGAGCCAAATTCATCCGCCGCTTCGTCTTGGGACTTCTGCAGCTTGATGAGGCAAAGGGTAGTCGTTTTATTCGTGAATTCTCTAAACTTACAAGTTCACCCAGCATGGCAATCATTGACTTGCGAGAATTCCCAATTCCTGTTCGGGTGGAATACCTGTGTAGAGCCATTAACGGTGAAGTGGTTGCTTGTAAAGAAAAATCAGTTAAAGAAGTAAACGGTTACACTGTGATTGACAGCAAGAAAGCGGTTGAGGCACTTTCTGGCTCGGAGTATGCACAGTTGTTTGGTGCATCAACGGAGCGGGCGCTGATTTTCACAAACGTGGAAACTGGCTGTTTACCGATGATGATTGTGCGTGTTAGTAATCTTAAGCCGCGAGTGGTGGTTTTTCACCGCACCCAACCTGACGAGGAAGCCATTAAACTAGCCGAGTATGAGCAGATACCGCTGATTTACTCCACAGCACCAAGCGTTGATAAGATTGTGATGTCCCTGCGTAAGCTTCACCGAATCGCCATGCGCATTAAGCTTGGAAGACGGATTCGTCCGCCACCAAAAATAAGCGCCTAAAAATAGCTTAGTTTTAGTAGGCTGCCTTTGTCGCTTTTTAATTTCCGACAGCTTTACTCTTTTTTTACTAACCAGTCTGCAAGGGTAACTTGGTTTGTGTTACCAGTTTTTTCAAGCTTAACAATGCCTCGTTCTGCTAAGCGTGCAACTATTCGGTGGGTTTTGAGTTTGCTTAAGCCTGTTTCTTTGGTTATGTATTTTTGTAGGTATTTGCCTTGGTGAAGGGTTAGGACGTTTATGACGCTTCGTTCTTCAGTGGTTAAGGTTTTCTCAATTGACTCGTAAGGTGTTACCGAATTGGCTGAAGCTGTCGTGTTGATGGTTGACTTGTTGCTGGCTAATTTGCTTGGTGGGTTAGCTATGCCAATTTTTATTTGAGGATAAGCCATGTAATAGATTAAACCGACAACGCTGACTATGACTAGAGCAACTGTAACCGCAAAAAGTGGCCAGTACCATGTAGAGTTGCCTGTGGCTAATGTGGTTTCGGTTTGTCCCATCATGCCTGACATTTGTCCCATCCAACCTGAGTCAGGCTGTGCTGTTTGGGTGGGTGAAGATACGTTGAAGCCGATGATTGTCAGTGTTATGAGTGCTGTTATCGTGGTTATTAGGCTGGCTAGAAACACGTTAACTCTTCTCATGTTATATCTTATAAAGACTTATTTTTCAAAGATTTAAGGCTATCCAAAAACAAAACCAAAAATCAACATCAAAACCATACTGAAACGTTTCAAAAAACCATATCAAAATTGTATCAGGCAACTCTCAAACCAACCCAAGCCCAATATATCTTTGAGGTGAAAAACACAATGTACAAAACAAAAATCGCCCTAATCATAACCGCACTATCCCTTCTCATCGCCGCATCAGTTGCCATAGCATTCGCCCAATTTGCAAATGCACAAACCACCACCCCACAGCCAAACAACGGCTACAATACACAAGCACCATACGGCTATAACTGTCCATATTTGCCACCAAACACATTCAATGGCACAAACACCACTCCTTACCCGCAAGGTTGTTACCCATATGGAACCATACAAGGAACAAACTCTCCTTGTGGACAAAACGGACAATACGGCATGGGAATGGGAATGCATGGACACTTCTGGTAAACATTCAGTACCTTTACTTGAAGCCTAAAAATTACCCTTTTTAACAACCTTAGAATTTTTAAAAAATAAAAAAAAGAATAGAGATTGGTTTCTATGTTGGTTTTTAGTTTTATGGTTTTCTTCTAATCAGAAGAACTGCCAAGGCTATTGCAACAATAATTGCTATACCAGTGCCGATTGTGTACAGTTCGTATGGTGGGTTTGTGACTGCTGCTGTCGTCGTTGGTGTGGGTTCAGCTTCCATTACAGTCATTGCTGTCTCTGTAAAGGCTGGGTAGAATGATTTAGAGCCACCGAAGGTTGCGAAGATAGTGTAGTCACCTGCGAGTTCCGGTTTGAAGGTAAAGTGGAATTTGCCGCTTGCATCACTTGTTGTATCGCCAATGTGTACGTAGTTGCCGTTTGGATCAGTTGCATCAATGGATATGAGCACTCCAGTAGCTTCAGTTGGACGCGAGAACTGCTTATACACATAAAGCATCCAATCGCTCATGCTTTCATCAGAGACAACTGGAACTCCATCTGGGAATCGCATGGCTAAAGTCTCATCATTGGTGCCTGGTGATAAGTCGGTTAGGGTTCCTTTGATTATTACTGGTGTGTTGAATGGTGCAGCTATGTCTGGTGCAGAAAGTGTTATTGCACTTGGACCTTTGCCAATAGCGTAAACGCGTTGATCGTATGTATCCATTGTAGCGATTATACTGTCACCGATAATAGCACGTCCACCCCAACGAGTCTGACGGAAAGCACCATCAATCTCCCAAATGAGTGAACCATCAGTTGCGTTTAGACATATGAATGGTGCACCTCGTGGT
>JBAZEV010000193.1:0-3101 GCA_041653695.1 Bathyarchaeia archaeon | reverse complement strand
AAAACCCACACGCATAAAGCAACGCAGCTACCACTAACAAAACCAAATCAAACTTTAACAACCAAACAATCCTATCTTCATCCAACATAATCACCCCCACAACGGCACAGGAAAAAACGTGAGAAACCAAAACAACCCCACCGCCAATTGAGCAAACGCCAACCCATACCGCAACTTTCGGTTGCCAATCAAAGAGTACAAATACGCGCAACCAATCGCCAGGAACGGAACACTATAAACAACATAAAAATTTCCCTCAATACGCACAAACACACCAGCGATTAACCATGGCAGAAACGCCGCCGCAATCCACAACCAACTAAGCAAAGCCACACCATGACGCTTAACCCAATACACCACAGGCAAAACCGCAAGCAACGGAAACATCAAATACTCAACAACCACACTCGTCTGCCCACGAAAATTAAACAAGTAATTCCCAGCAGCATCCATACCCCACAACCAACGCAACGAATTAAAAGCGTTCTCACCAAACGGCGACACCCAACCCAAAGGCGGATACCACGCCGAAACATCAGGCGCACGAACACCATTCAAATTAAGCTGCCAAACAACCATCAACCAAAAATGCTCCAAAGGATTCGATATAACCACGCCACCCGCAACCGGCATAAAAACCAAATCATACAACCAAACCCCAAGCAAAGACACCGCGAAGAACACGCCACCAAACAGAAATAACTTACGCCAGTGGACCCGCTTAACAAACAAGTAAACCCCAGCAACAAGAAACATAATCAACGCCAACTCTTTGCACAAAAACCCCAAACCAAAACTCAAACCGCCTAGAGCATAGTTTCCACGCAAGGCAAGCCACAACCCCAACAGGCAAAACATCAACGTCGGCATATCAAGCATCGCAGTCATACCCATCAAAACAAACACCATAGATAAACAGCACAACCCAGCCGCAAACGTAGACAACCGCTCACTCAAATCAAACCTTCGGGCAATCAAATAAACAAGCCCAACAGACACAACACAACTAACTATAATCGGCAAACGCCACGCCAACCAACCATCACCCAACAAACCAATCGAAACAGCCAACACCAACTTCACAAGCGGAGGATGCTCAACATTCGACGCAACACCAGCCAACGTATCAACCGAACTAGGCAAGTAATAGCATTCGTCAAAAATATACAAGTTATTCGCAACAGCAGCAAAGAAAAACAACACACCAAACAAAACAAACAAAACAAAATAAATAGGCTTTATTTGTAGTTTTTGTAGCGTTCTTTACAACCCTCTTTTTGTTCGACTTTCTTGATTTGATTACAAGACGCACATAAAACTTGATACCCTGGAGGAAAATTATGCTTGATAAGCCACCCATAAAAATGCATTCCCTCACGCTGTATTCTCAAAGTTTCTTGATGTCCGCCACCATTGATATGATCAATACAGAGAGCACGAATATTTTTAGCTCCACCTGGCACTTCGCAATTGGTATTCATACAACGCATAGCGCCATCGGAATAATGATTTAACACTTTTATTTTATACCCGAACATCCTCTCTCGCCCCCTAATAGCTTCTTTTTCTTTCTGTTCAGGAGTCATGTTAGCACGTTGACTTACTGTTCGTTCATGGTGTTTCCGCAAAACTTCAGCCCGTTCTTCTGGAGACATATTCGCATATTTCTTCCGCCTATTAGCCGCAGCTTTATCATGTATTTCTTTTAATCGTTCAGGTGTTTGCCGCTTTTTCCAGTTTTCCCAATGTATAGCCGCTTTTCTTTTGTATTCAGCCCATTGTTCAGGGCTCCAATTGGCGTGTAGTTTTTTCCTAGATTTATTTTGCAACACCTGCTCATGTTTACGATACTCTTCAGGAGTCAGGTTAAGGCTTGCTGTCATAGTAGACATATAGGCAATCAAAACATATTTATGCTTTTCGCAACTATGCCAGTAAAAAGTAATAAAAGATAATGCAGGGAGAAATGAACACCGAATTAACGGATAGGTAGCTCCCAGACCCAAAGGCACTAAACGTCGAACCGCTAATTTTTATCAGCGGTTACGAACAAAGACCAGAGCACCCATAACAGCAGCTTGCACCACGCATCTCGCAATGTAGATGAGTTATGATGGCTGCGGCTGCAAGAACTACCGGGAGGATAGTCATTAATTGCAGACCGTTATATGAGCCTGTGGTAATGTTCGTGATTGTGGTGTTCGCAGCGCCGGTAACTGCGGGCATAGAGCTTGATAGGTTGGCGATAGTTCAGGTTAACACAGTGTGACCGTGTAAACTATCTGTGCCGCCACCATGATCAAGACTGCCGCAATTATTTATGGGGGAAAGTCGATAAGGCAATTCCCAAACCGCTATTACGGCACCTGTCACGACGTTCAAGACACCTTTCTTGTTTCTCAAGAGGTTCTTAAACATGGCTTGTCTCTTCCAATGTTGTTTTTCCCACACCATTGGTAGGGCGTGGGATTGCTAATAGAACGCTTGGTTGTTTTGTGTTTATATGGGTTGCTTTTAAAACTCGAAAAATAAATAGGTAAACTTAAATATCTGTGTAAAAATTACAATCGTTACCGTTCTTGCTTGTGTTTTTCGTAACAAACCTCAGCCGCAACCTTATAATCCGCCAAAGCCTCAACTACACCCAATTTGTTTTTGCGCAGTTCCTCAAGCCGCTGTACGATAACGTTGAATTTTGCGGATTCAACTGTTGGGCTGTTTTTTTTGAATTGGCAGATGCGCCAGTCTTTGGCTTCTCTGTCGAATTGTCCGCCGGTGGCGATGAGGTTGGGCAGCCATTTGGTTAGGTTGTGTGCTTCTCCGTTTAGGAGGCGGGGGAGGTATTTGTCTATTTTTTTGGGGCTTATAGTGTAGTGTGCTGGGTGTGGTTGTTCCGTCATTTGTTTTACCGCTTGGCTGTCTCTACTGTATATGTTGTTGTGTTTTGTTTAAAAGTTTTGTGTTTTGTTTGTAATTTTTACAGATATTGCGGGGGTTATTTGTTTTGTGCGGGCGCTATTTTTTGCGGAGTTGTAATATAGGGTATAAAGAAAAGAAGGAGAGAGTGTTTGTCTCAACGGATTGTACGGAAAATCAGCGAC
>JBAZEV010000192.1:0-3111 GCA_041653695.1 Bathyarchaeia archaeon | reverse complement strand
GCAAACCAAACTAAACTCCACAGGCGCCATTACCTCAAACCGTTCATCGGCTTGTATCAACTGTTTCAACTGCTGCGCCAAACGGATGTGCTCGCGGACCATGTTCTGTATACCCTCGACACCGTATGACCGCAAAACAAACCACAGTTTTAGCGCGCGGAACCGCCTGCCCAGATGTATTCCCCAGTCGCGGTAGTTGTTAACTACTTTGTCTACTCCCGTTTTGAGGTACTCTGGATATATCTCGAACGTTTTCTTGAGCATTTCCGGGTCTTTAACAAAGTATGCAGAACAATCAACATTAGTAAGCATCCATTTATGTGGATTAAAAACAAACGAGTCCACATACTCTACGCCGTTCATTATCCACCTTTTTTCAGGCAACAACGCTGCGGTGCCAGCGTAGGCTGCGTCCACATGAAGCCAAACGCCATATTTTTTGCAGATTTTCCCAATCTCTTTGAGCGGGTCCACCCCCGTCGAAGAAGTAGTCCCCAACGTTGCACATACACAGGCTGGTTTGAGGTTCTTTGCTTTATCCGCAACTATTGCTTTTTCCAGTTCAGTGGTGTCCATTGCAAAGTTTTCGTCTGCTGGTATCAAACGTATGTTTTCTCTGCCGTAGCCTGCAATCTTTGCGCCTTTTACGACGCTTGAGTGGGCTTCTTCTGAACAGTAAACAGTTAACGGTTCTGTGAAGCCTTTGTTGTTGACCTCAAATTTGGAGGCTTTTTCTCTTGCAGTAAGTAACGCAACCAATGTGGATATGGAAGCGGAATCCTGTATTACGCCCACCATGCCTTCGGGTAACCCAACCATTTTTCTGAGCCACTGCATTGTTATTTCTTCTAACTCTTCTGCGGCTGGGGACGTTTTCCAGACCATGCACTGTGCACCAAGTGCCGCTGCTAGGAACTCTCCTAGTACTGAGGGTGGGCTGTTGTTTGCGGGGAAGTATGCAAACCAGCATGGGTGTTGCCAGTGGGTCATTCCGGGCAGTATGATTTTTTGGAAGTCAGTGAAGATATCCTGCATTGTTTCTCCTTTGGTTGGGGCAGTTTTTGGGAGTTGGGCTTTGATTTCTCCTGGTTGGATGTCTGGTTGAACGGGGTACTGTTCAATGTTTTCCATGAAATCGGCTATCCAGTCAACCATTTCGTGTCCATGTTTTCTAAACTGTTCATTATCCATCGTGGGCATCACACGGCTTGTTGTTTGTTAGAGAAGTTTATGGCTGTGGATAAGATTTTTGCAACATTTATTCTGTGTTTTTTGGAGAATTCTAATCTACAACATGTTTCCTAATTCTTTGTGTGGTTGCATGACTAAACTGGACGCAAAACAACTCGCCGAATACTACCACAGATGCTACAAATCCGTGGATGGACTTTGGTTCATGAAAGTCGAAGAAAAATACGGCTTCGGTGTTGCCTTGGATGTGGATAACGAAGTCTGGAAAGTTATGCCCAAAATTCAAGCAAGAATGATAAAATCGTTTTTAGGGCTAGAAACTGGTCCTGAGGCACTGTTAGAATGTCTTGTAACAAAACTTGAGTTGGACGGATTCAAGTTTACAACACAAAAAACCGAAAACGGTTTCAGAATTACAATAACTGACTGCCCATGGCAAAACCTTATGACTAATAGTGGACGCGCACACTTGGCTGAAGCGGTTGGAACAACTGTGTGCACCACCGAGTACCAAGGATGGGTTTCTGAACTTGCAGACACGATGAGGTTTGAACTGAAATCTCAAAAATGTGTTAACTCAAAACATTGCATAATGGATTTTTTGAACAAGTAAACTGTCATGAGCAGGTTTGTTAGCTCAGTTCATTTTTGGTTAAACTTTTTGTCCACTGTTCCATTGCATGTTTTTCTTTTAGTTGGTATGCTTTTAATCGTTTGATTACCTCATCAAAGTTGACTTGGTCGCCGTCAAATTCTGGTCCGTCAACACATGCAAACTTGTTTTTTCCACCAATTGTCACCCGGCATGCTCCGCACATTCCGCACCCATCCACCATGATGGGGTTCAGGCTTACGATTGACTTCAAGGAGTATGATTTGGTAACGTTTACTGTTGCCCGCATCATCATGGGCGGTCCAATGGCAAAGGTTACATCAAACTTGTTCCCTTGCTGAATAAGCGAATTCAAAACGTCACTGACAAAACCTTTGCAGCCTTTTGAGCCGTCATCCGTGGAGACATACAGTTCATCGCTGACTTGTCTCATTTTTTCTTCTAGTACAAGCAGGTCTTTGTTTCTGGCTCCAATTATTGAAACAACATGGTTGCCCGCTTCTTTTAGTGCTTTGGCTATGGGGTAGGCGGCTGCTGTTCCAACGCCGCCACAAACAACTGCTGCCAAGCCATACTGTTTTATGTCGCTTGGGTTTCCCATTGGACCGCTTATGTCTAGTATGTGGTCTCCAACTTCTAATGTTGCAAGTTTGTATGTGGACACTCCGACCTCAAGAAAAATTATGGTTATTGTCCCCGTTTCGGTGTCCCAGTCTGTAATCGTTAATGGTATTCTTTCGCCTTTTTTGTCAACACGGATGATAACAAATTGTCCTGCTTTGGCTTTGTTTGCGATTTCGGGTGCCGTTATCTTGAGCAGTTCAATTTTTGGAGCCAGTTCCTTTTTTGCAGTTATTTTGAACATTGTTGAACGTTTGATTCTGACGACTTTCTAGATTAAAAATGCGTTGGCATTATTGGTGATAAAAAACGGTTCCCCCTTTTAACTTTTGAATGTTTATTCATTTCACTAACGCCGAATTATGTAAATTGTCCAATATATCCGATTTAAGTTGATTGAAAATGGGGTTGGCTTGATTTTTAGAAAAGTGAATAGAAATGTTTTATTATTTTTGTTTTTGTTGTTGTGCCATTTTCAGTGCTGCCTTCAAAAGTATAAACCGCCAATAAGGGTACACCACAGCTGCTTGTGGGCAATCTTTTTTTAACGAAATTTCAAGTCCGCGTATTGGGCTGAACACAAACCTTACCAGAATCGGTATTCTTGGCGGGTTGTTGGGGTCGTCTAGTTTGCTGAGTTCATAGAAATGTTTGACGCTTTCCCGTATTCCGCCTCTGAGATGGTC
>JBAZEV010000191.1:0-3131 GCA_041653695.1 Bathyarchaeia archaeon | reverse complement strand
CATGACAAATCACTTAACAGTGTCGTATTATCGAAAGCTTTAAATGCGCTATCACGTTGACCTTGATGTTTTTCGAGAGGGGAACGGGTTTGCAGAGATTGGGAAAAGTATTAAATGTAACTCCATCAAGCAGCCTCATCATAAAAACAGAAAATCCCCCAAAAATCGGGTCTGAAGTTGTTGACGAAAGTTTAAGTGTTGTCGGCAGAGTTTTTGACATCATAGGTCCAGTGTCTTCGCCTTATACGGTAATTAAACCAAAAATTAAGGACCCAGCTGTGCTTGTGAATAAACCATTATATTTGCTTCTCTCGAAAACGCGGAGCAAAAGATAATGAGCAGAGATAAATTACATGAAGAAGTCGACCCAGCATCAGCAACTAAAACTGAACCACCGAAGGTACAAGCCTGCCCTGAATGCGGCAGCACCAGAATAATGCGGGATTATGAATGCGCTGAAATTGTTTGCATGGACTGCGGCATAGTCGTGCAACAGAAAATAGCAGACAGGGGACCAGAATGGAGAGCCTTTGATGATGAACAAAGGTCAAAACGCACAAGGGTTGGTGCACCATTAACCTATACTATTCACGATAAAGGTTTGTCAACCACTATAGATTGGCATGACCGAGACATTTATGGAAAGAGTCTCTCGCCAGGACAGAAGGCTCAGGTTTACCGTTTACGAAAATGGCAGAGACGTATCAGAGTTTCAGATGCGACAGAAAGGAACTTGGCGTTTGCACTTTCAGAAATCACAAAGATTTCCAATAACCTCAATTTGCCAAAGAACATTCTTGAAACAGCATCAGTTATTTACCGTAAAGCAGTAAAAGAACGACTAATACGCGGCAGGTCAATTCAGGGCGTAACATCAGCAGCGCTTTATTTGGCATGCAGGCAATGCGGTTTACCAAGGACTCTTGATGAAATTTCGCAGGCATCTACAGTGAATAAGAAGGAAGTTGGAAGAAGCTACCGGTTCCTAATCAAAGAATTGAACTATTCGATTCCGCCGCTTCGTCCAAGTCAATACATCACCAAGTTTTCTAACCAGTTAACCATGCAGGGGAAAGTTGAGGAAATCGCCCACAAAATTTTGGCTGCAGCAAAAGAGCTTAAGCTTACGTCGGGTCGAGGTCCAACAGGCATTGCGGCGGCTGCAAGTTATGTGGCATCAGTTTTGACTGGTGAACGTAAAACGCAGCGGGAAATTGCAGAGATAGCGCAGGTAACTGAAGTCACCATTCGTAACCGCTACAAGGAACTTGTGGAACGATTAATGTTCCAAATAAGCATTTAACCCCACAATTTTTCCTTTTTTTAATTCTAACCCTTCATAATCGCTTAATCTTTTAAATTTGCCATTTGTTTGACAGGCATGTAATGCAAAATCTTATAACATGAAAATCGTATTTTGATTCTAATTGCGAACCCTGTTAGCGTGAACGAGGTAATGAGCGGTTAACTGCCCAAACTGTGGAACAATTCAAGCAACAGCAAAAAACAATTGGACAATCCATCCGATAAAAAGAGCAGACACCCCAGCCGCACCCGAAATTAACGTTGGCGTTTATGAATGCCCCAAATGCAAAGCCACATTTGAAACTGCGATGCCAGCCCAAACCGCCGTACCTTCCCAAAGTGTGGAGCCAACGGTTTCAATTTTGATTGAAAGATTAAACGAAATTCGCTCCGGTTTTAAGCAAAACTTGGATAAACTTCGAAGAAACTTGGAAATGTTGGAGTCTGAGCGTTCCGGCGTCTTGTTTGAGATTGAAGCTGTTAAAAAGGATGCTGAATCCAAGGCTGTCGGGTTAGAGACTGAAATTAGCCAGTTGCGCGAAGACATAACCAGTCTTAAGGAAATTTTAGGGTTAAAAACAGAATCAAGTTAACCAGTTTTGCCTGTACAGATCAATTGTTACATAGGTATTTTTTTAAGGACGACTTTTACATATGTAGCCTATGCCCTATAAGTTTACTTTCGATCTGTCAACTGCGCCAAAGTTTTTCTTCACTGAAATAGCTACGGTTAGTTACCAGAGAGGCATGCATAAAGCATTCCTTAAAACAGCGTTAGAACTTATAAAAAAATTCAAAATTGACGAAGCCACAGGCTTAAACATCAACGACGCGGTAGTTCTGCTTCAAGACCTAATTGATCTACAAGCGGTAAACATGATTGAAAGAGGCAAGTTCTTAGAGACCAAGAAGAGAGCGCTTTTTGTTCCGCATTGTTCAAGGAAGTTCATGGATAGCCGTTGTAAAGCAGTTTTTGACGCAACTATTCCGTCGTATACGTGTGCGCACTGCTCAGAGGATTGTTTAGTTAATCAATCGGAACATTTAGCTAAAGAGAAAGGCTATGACGTGTACGTGGTGCCGGGGGGCTCCTGCATTCCAAAGATTCTGAAGAATAGGCAGTATGAAGGGGTTGTTGGGGTTGCTTGTGGAGAAGAAATGAAAATGCTATCGCCACTTTTGAACAGTATGGATGTTGCTGGACAAGCGATACCGTTGATTAAGAACGGGTGCGCAAACACAGTCTTCAACATGGACACACTATTAAAAGTACTCTAAACCAAATTTTAATCAAAAGACTAACTTGCTAAACTGCTTTTTGTAAGGGAAAGGTCGCTTAGGGAATAGCAAACTTCTCTAATCAGAGCAGACCCCGAGTTCACTTAGCAATTTATCTTTATAAGGGGGCTATAGTCTCCGAGAGCACTAGAATCCTCAATAGTTAGTAGAGAACAAAAAGTTGTTAGATACTCTTTTACTATGTAGATAGAAAATTATGCAAAATAGAAGTAAAAATTGAGTTTACTTTACTATTTCTCGTTTCTTCCAGCGCAGGTTCTTGCCCTTACATTTGCGGCATTTCACTGCGGTTGATGCATTTCGTGATCCGCAGTCTCGGCAGATTTTCATGTATAACCTGTGCTGTTGAGCGATTGTTTTCTTAACTGGATCTAATATCGGCATTTTAATGTTATCCTTCTGCTTTTGGCTAAGTCTTTGATGGTTAACTGTCAAATATACCTTTTGTCTAAACATTCAAAATTGTAAGGCTTCAACCAGTAACGTTGAGACTTCACTGGGCTTTCTGGCTACTTTAACGCCAACTT
>JBAZEV010000190.1:0-3133 GCA_041653695.1 Bathyarchaeia archaeon | reverse complement strand
AAATATTCACCTCCCGACAATTGGTGGATTCTATGTTGCTACAGAGTGTCAAGCTGAAAACAACTAAGACTGTGTGACTACAAAGCAACAATCACAACACGCGTCTGCTGGGTCTCTTTATTTGTTTGGGGTTCATTTGTTGTAACCATATTTGGTGTCTATTAGAAATAGTATGCAGAAACCTATAGGGGTAGGTCAAAACTGCAGAAAAACGGGTAGGGGGAGTGGGTAGATGAAACGTAGGGTACTATCAGAAGCAAAAAAAGGCAAAGTAAAAACCCACCAGCAAAAAATTTTAACTCCAAACAACAAACCACAGAAACAAGCAGCTAAGGTTAACCATTAGTACTTTTTTGTGAACCAACAAGGTCTGCCTTTTGGCGATGATTCAGCTTTTTGATTGCTTTTTCACGTCGCATAGCTTCCGACCTTGAAGCAAACTGCTCAACATACGCCACTTCTTTGGGCGGGTGCATTTTCGTGTATCTTGCACCTCTGCCGTTTGCGTGAAGCCTTGCCCGTTCGTCCACATCTTTAGTATAACCTGTGTAGAAACTTCCATCCATACATAAAATGATGTACACGTAATAGGGCATTAGGCATCGCGTTCTCCACAAGTCATTTGATATATTTGTCTAGTTTTTCGCTTGGGCATGGCGTCGGATGAGGCTTAGTTCGTTTTATTAGGGGTTCTTCTTTTAACGTAAAGATAACTCCCTTGTGCAGGGCACGTTTCATGTATGCTTCCGGGTCCATGGCTTGAACTATGGTTCGGTCAACATCAATTATGTATATTTCGTGTATTCGAGCGTTTCGTATGCCATCCTCCGTTACGGGTGGATTTTGGTAGTACCAATCGCACAAGTTTTTAATTTCCTCAATGTCCTGCGTTGTTCTTTTCTTGGGCGGCAGTGCAAGCGTGCGCGGCAAAGGCAAAATGTAGTGTGGGGGAATACCTATGGCGAATTTTCCTGAGAAGCAACTGTAACGGATTATTTTGCTGGCTAACCGCGCATAAGTGTAGGTTAAGGGGTCCATAGCGTGTTCAGGCGGGATATAACCTGTTTCAATCTCGACAATCAGGTTTCCATAACCCTTCGCTGCGTAAAGGTCGCAAGTCAAAATGTTATTCAGTTGCTGCTCAATTTGGACATCGTAGCCTTTGAGTATGAGGTACTTCGCGCACACAAGCTCCATCACGGAATGATTGATTTTGACCACGTTTTCTTGGTGTAGCTTCAAAAGGTCATCTCTGAGCTTGTTAAGCTTGCGAACTGCCTCTTTGTCCATGTCGACTGTCAATCGTGACAGTAAAACGTTCAGGTCCTGCTCGAATTTTATCTTGTTGCTATTCATCTGGTCCTTACCCGAAAGTTATGGACGTGTTATCTAATGGGTAATTTAATGCGGAAAGACAGTTAAAAGCCTTCAAGGGTTTCTGGACATCTGTTAGGGTTTGTTCTTTTGTTTAGTTGTTGTTGATGGTTGGTTCTTAGTTACATCAACTACTTAGAAATTGTTTTGTGGGTTGGGTTTTGTTTTTTGGTTGGTTTGCTTTTGCTGTTTTGGTTGTGCAGGTAGTGACAGACAACTGCGTATGTTTGTTTGGTTTTGAAGGAAAAAAGCGTACCCCTCAAAAGATTACAGAAACCAAAAAACCATCACAAACCTTACAACACCCTTCAAACAATATATAAGCCACAAAAGGGTTTGCAACATGACCAAAACGCCCCTTAAACATCGCCACAGCTTATATAATGACCATCTTTTCAATGTTTAACCTGTGGCATCATGCTGTATTTTGGTTGGTTCTGTCAAAATCGCCAACTATTAGTCTTAGAATCGTAATTCAAATGTGCAAGCAACTTTATATCACGTTTTAAGCATAAAATATAATTACCCAAGCTGAGAAGCAAGCTGGAATGGGTCAGCACAGAACAGTTGTCCATTGGCTGGCTGTCCAAGTCGGTCTCGAGAGATAATATCAAACGGATCGGCAAATGGCGGTTAGTCAACAATTGGCTGAACTATGTTGGCAACATTCGGGCTTAGACTCAACTTGGGACTTCAACTTTTACAGGCACTAAGGGTTCAGCATACTGTTTTGGATATGGTAGTTCCAAATTTGCCTTCGCCTTAAGTGTGTTAGTGAAAAAGTATAGTGTTTGCAAATCTGAATCGAGTATTCATAGTTCATAATACTTTTATGGTACACTACGTCCTAGTCAGTTGAGGGGAAGAGTGACACTGCGTGGTAAACAACAATAAGCTCCGCATTTTGCATGTCGATGATGATTGTGGTTTTTTGGAAGTTGCAAAGCAAATCTTAGAGTTGGAGGGTAAGTTTGAGGTTGAAACGGCAGCTTCGGTGGATGAGGCTTTTTTGAAGTTGGCGGATGGTGTTTTTGATGCTGTTGTTTCTGATTATGAGATGCCCGGGAAAAACGGTTTGGATTTTCTGGGGGAGCTAAAAGAAAATAAGGCTGATGTTCCGTTTATCCTGTTTACTGGTAAAGGCAGAGAAGAAGTAGCCATAAGAGCCCTAAACCTTGGCGCAGACGGATACCACAACAAGCAAGGCTCACCTGAAACAGTCTACGGCGAATTAGCTCACCTTGTGCGGTTAGCAGTAGAAAGAAGCAAAAGTACGCTTAAGATAACTGCTGACGCGTTGGCTTTTGAAAATGTGGAAAACGCTATAGTAACGGCTGACCAAACACAAACAATTACTTCTTGGAATAGAGCAGCAGAAGTTGTTTTTGGGTGGTCAGCAAAAGAAGCGATAGGGAAAAAATTAGAAGACCTATTTGTTCCCATACAAATTGATGTTTCTTTTCAAGAAGTAGCTTGTGCAATTCAGGAAAAAGGACGGTTCTGCAGCGAAGTAGCATACAAGAACAGAAAAGGGCAGCTAAGATATGGCGAACTAACCGTAATTTCTCAGCTAAGCAGCTGTGGAAAACCCGTGGGAAGCACAATAGTTTGCCATGACATCACCGAGCACAAAAAAGCTGAGGAAGAGCTGCGGCTATCACGGCAGAAACTAATGTTACACTTTGAACGGACACCTCTTGGCGTTATCGAATGGGACATAAATTTCAAGGTCACAAACTGGAATCCAGCAGCTGAACGG
>JBAZEV010000189.1:0-3134 GCA_041653695.1 Bathyarchaeia archaeon | reverse complement strand
CTCACCAACTTAACAGAACCCTTTTTAGCAACAATTATTTATGGCTGATTTGTGGAAGTCTTTGTGAGGGTTGAGTTTTGGGTGTGAGTGTTGAGCGGGAAGTTCGGGTTTCCAAAATTAAGGATGGTACTGTTATTGACCACATTAGTGCGGGTTATGCTTTGGATGTTGTGAAGATTTTGGGTGTTACGGGGCATGAGGGGCAGGTGATGACTATCGCGGTTAATGTGCCCAGCAAGCGCATACGGGTTAAGGACATTGTGAAGATTGAGGGGCGTGCGTTGAACAGACAGGAGGTTAACCGTATTGCTTTGGTTGCGCCCAGAGCTACCATCAACATTGTTCGTGATTTTGTGGTGGTTGAGAAGTTGGAGGTAAAGTTGCCCAGCGTCATCGAGGACATTGTGAAGTGCGCTAATCCCACATGCATCAGTAATTCGGGTGAGCCTGTGGTTTCGCGGTTTTATGTGGAGTGCGATGAGCCGTTGTTGTTGAAGTGCCACTATTGTGGTTATATTTTAGAGAAGGCTGATGTTTTGGGTCAGTTTTAGTTTGGTTTTTGTGTTGTTGTGTCGTCTGTTGTTTCCAATTCGTTTTGTGCGAGTTTGAGTAGTTGTTTGTAGTGTTGTTCTGTTAGGGGTTTTTCTTTTTGGTTTGGGGTGTTGACGTTTGGGCATTCGTTGGTTACTTCGATGGCGTAGTTGTTGTCTTCAGTTGTCGTTAGTTGGAATGGGTAGAATCTGCAGATGAGGGGTCGTTGTTGGTAGATGGTGCATTGGTTGTTTTTGTGGAAGGTGCATTTTTGGGTTTTTGGGTTTTTTTGCATTTCGTAGATGTAGAGGTGTTTGCCCTCGATTTTTTCTGCGAAGGTATTGATGATTTGGTTGGTGTGCTTGGTGATGCGGTCTGCATCTTTTTGAGTGAGCAGAATGTGACGGTTTTTTGTTTGTGTGTCCCCGCAGCAGATGCCGCAGTCATTACAGGTGAATGTGATGTTCTTTGGGTAGGTTAAGCTCATTTTTTTGGTTCCGCTGGTTGGTTGTTTCTGTGTCCTTCACCGTACTGGTAGGGTCTGCCAAGGTTCTTTGCCAGCTTCCACTGAAACATGTCGTCCATGTTAACTGTTGGGCATGCCAGTCGGCTTGCGTCAAGAATGTAAAAGATGGCGTCGATGAGTTCCTCGGCGATTTTTTCTTGCGGTTGACCTTTCTTCCATGCGTCACTTGCTTCGCCTAACTCAACAAAAGCGAAGAGGAGTTTTTTTGGGATATCCTCAGGTTTATTGTAAAAGCCCTTGGCTATAACGAGGTTTTCGATTTCTTTCTTCATCTCTTCAAGATGCATGTTGCTACTCTTTCTCCTTGTGCTGAACTGTCTCGCTCGGAGCAAACTATAACCCCCTCACATATAGAATTTATGTTGACAGGTTTTGACCTACCCCTTCCCCACTACGCTTTTTTTGCGGTTCTAACCTACCCCATATAGGTTTCTGCATCGAATTTCGAATTTCTATTAGGCACCAAATATGACTGCGAGAAACACAACGCCACCCAACACAATAAAGGGCATTGTTACTATAGCACATTTTGCTAATAGCCAACTATGGAAGAATTTGGGTATAATTCTGGGAACTTTTGGCGCTTATTCTGGAAAATCGATTAATAAGCTATCGCCCAATGAGAAATTAAGACAGAAATGGAGGCGATTAAATAAAAGAACAACAAAAACAAGCTAGGTTCGTCCTCTTTCCAACCCGTTCAAAGTGAGCATGGTCTAACAGAGGCTGAGAAGACTTTGGCGAGAAAAAACATTTGAAAATCACGGGGGTTTCATTTTTCTCTCTCCGATTTCTCTCCTAATCGTCAAAGTCTCAGTAAACCCAAAAGACCATGCGTCCAGTTTTCACAAACATTTTGTGTAACCATCAAATGTTCCCTCTTTGTTTGGCTTAAGCAGTTTTGTGGGTCTATGGAGCAAACTTAAAGAACCCGACAAGGCATAGCAGAAAGACTTATTTAACATATGAGTCGGGTTTAGGTGCACATATGGGCTCGAAAAAAAGCACGCTAATAACTTTGATAAGTGTGGCTGTCGTCGTCATTCTTGCCATGGCAACGATACAGAGCACCCAAGCCTCAATCGATTTCTGGCTTGAAAAACCTGACACCCTTGTGAAAGGTGTAAATCATATTACAGTTTACTGCGAGAACGGCGGCGGCATGGACGGAGATTTCTACCTCACAATAACCTTCACCAACGCAGTTTTCTCCACTCAAACGGAGTTGCCATACACTAAGGTGGATGACTCAACGGTGAAAGTCAAATTTGTTCTGCACCCCGACGACTCAAACCAGAAAACAATCTACTTTTTTGTCAACGAAACCGCTGAAGTCTCAATAAAGTTGAGTTTGGAGAAAGCCAGCCTCATCCAGTTCCTAAAACCAAACGACCTGTTCCCAACCCAATTGACTTACCAGTGGAACGAGGAAACCCAAGTTTTCAACTGCACCAAAGCTCAGTAACGAAAAACCTTTGAGTGTATGTCTTCTTTCAGCAATTAAGGTCTTCTGCACCCTTTGCGTCTGGTTGCTTTAATAGCTGCCTGATTCTGTCAAGGATGGCTTTGTGCCGTGCCTCATCTTCAACTATATAGCCCAAGACCTTCTGAACGTCACAACCGTCTACTTGCATTCCGCCTGTTTGAAGTTGAACGATTTTCAGGTGTAAAACCGCCAGGTACTCTTCGCTCATGACGTTTTCAAGGGAAATCATATCGTCAATATATGAACAGAGTGCCTGATTGGTTAGTTTACCTGGTTTTGCTGCCTCTGTTTTAGCAAAAGCTGTTGCTTCTTTCCAAGCTTTTCCCAGAATGCGAGGGCAGTCTTTTTTGGAAACTGGTGCCTTTGAAAGGCATTTACATAATGACTGCAGGATTTTTGCATGTTTAATGCTGTCTTGGGCTATGAAAAGAAGCATGGGTTTAAACAGTGGATTTTCTGCTCTTTCAGAGTAACTTTTGTATGCTTTCGCGGTTTCTTCTTCTAAGATGCTTGAGCAATACAGTTGCTCTGCAATGCTCGTCAGGTTTTCTTTTTTCATTGCATAATTCACCGAGTTTGTGGATGACCATT
>JBAZEV010000188.1:0-3166 GCA_041653695.1 Bathyarchaeia archaeon | reverse complement strand
ATAATGCGGGGAGACTTGGGTGTGTGTCTGCGGGGTTGACTTCGTCGCCTTTAGCTTCAGGCTTTTTTTCACTATTTAGGGTAGGGTTTTTACTTGAATTATCAGGGTTGTTATTTTGGTTAAATGGGTCGTTTGTGAATGGGTTTGCTTGTGCCATACTTTCACCTTCACCATTCTTCAACGGTTTTAAACCATCGAGTGCGCGTACTTCATCCTTAGTCATGTATTGGAGTTTAATCTGTTTGGCTTGTTCTTTGATTAAATCAGTTGTAGATTTCTCTTGTTCAGACTCTTCAAAACCGGGATTCCACTCAATCGAGTAATCAGGAATGCCCTGTGCATCTACATGGATAAATTTGGTTACGAGGCTTTTTATTTTATCGCCAACACTACTCTGCACTTTAGCAGCTGCACCGATTTGGCCTGATTCGAAAAGCCAATCTAAGAATTGGCAAACAAGCGGTTGAGCTTTTGATTGTACGCTTGATACGCCTTTGAAATAATCTTTAGCGTTAGTTTCGCTGCCTGTTAATGCGCCTGCATTAGTGCCAAGTAACATAGCTGTAGGTGTTTCGGTTGCTAATGATAAGTTATTGAAGATAGGCTCATAGTATGGTGTTGGGTTTAATGCTGCGCCTGCTGCACCTTCAAACTTAACTTCCATATCCTCATTCTTAACAAACCCAGTCCAAGCAGTCCAGTTAGCCATAATATCCGCTTTAGCTTTCGCCAGTAAAGTGCGGTCTGTTCCTTTAAAAGTAAAAACAGGAAAACCGGGGCCACGAGTGTACAAGGTTTGTCCCATGCTCCACCGCAAGTTTTTAGCGATGGTCATGTCATCCCACATAACATCAAGAACCGATTGTTCCTTTAGGTCTGTAGCGTAATGGATAACACGGCTATAATGAATCTTACTTTGAGCTATACCTGAACCGCGATTAATAACATAATATTCGGGTAACCCATATCTTTCGCTCTCAATATCTTCGTCTTTGATTGTTTGTGATACGCTGGTTTTTGGGTAAACTTCGGAAGCTAACAGTTTTGCACCTTTACGTTTAGGGGTTTCAAGGTCTAACTGTGTTTTAGCATCTTCGAATGCTCCGACGATTAAACTGTAACCGTGGATGCGTTTGTAGGTTTCTGCGTTGATGAAAGTTTGTTTAGTGTTGAGTTTAGTTAAGACTTTTTGGGCGGGTGTATCATAATCGGTTTTTTCGTCTTCACATACTATTTTGAACCAGTTATCATATACATCGTTTGCGAATGTGTAGGTGTGGCGGTGTGCGATTGGTTCACGGTCGGCGGCCCATTCGCGGTCTACGTCGCTTATGTTTTCTCTCCATCCTGCGCCTCCTTTGCGGATGCTAAGAGATCGTAGGTCGGATGCGTCGGCACCTATGCCAAGGTACGGTTTAGATGATTGTTTTTTAGATGAAGACATGAATGTTAAACTCCTGAATACCAGGGTTGAGGTTGATTATCAATTAGTGCAAGCATTAAACTGTCAGAATAGTCGGGTGATTTACCTTCGGGGTCTATGATTTGGATTTTGCCCGCTGCCGTGAATTTGTATCGGATTTGACTAAGTTGAGATATTAAAGTGGGATCGTTGGGGATGCTAATATAATCGTTCTCAAAAACTGTTCTGAGTTGCCAAAACCGTTGCGACTTCTGATTTAAATAACGTTCTGGGTCTTTAGTTGCTGCTTCCGAGACTCTTATTGAAGTGGTGTTAAATCCTAATTCGCTTAAACGGCTATGTACGCCTGCACCGACACCGATAGAGTCAACATTGACAACATCAGTTTTACGGGGTATAAGATTGGCTACAGCGTTAGCGGTGTGCATTGTTTCATGTTCCCTTATCCAAGTTTGCTGCTTAACTTGATAATGAATGCGATCAGTCAAAGATTCTGTTAAGATGGTTTTATCCGCACCTTGTTCTGCCACATCTAAACTCCAAACAGTTTCAGGGGTTGAAGTAAATTTGATTGGGTTTTCTGTTGTGTGTTTTACGGCGCGTTGAATCCAATCATACCGAATAAGCGTATCTTCGCTTTCATTACTCCATTTGCTCTCATAAAGCACGGTCCATTCATAATCAGACAATAATGCTTTTTGTTCATCTAAAAATGTTTTAGTAGTGCGTCCTTCAGCGAGAGCTTGCCGCCAATCAACATGTATAAACTTGAAATTAGGATTTTGTGAGTGTTCATGCGCAAAGTTTGTGGGATCCCAAGGGTTAACTATTTCGATTAATTTAGCATCTGAAAAGTCACCGAGCATACGGCTAATGCGTTGGGTGTAAACTTTGCGAAGTATAAGGTCAGCTTCATCTAATACAACTATTTTGCCGCCGAACCCCATCAAGTTAGGCGCGGGGCTTTCTTCGTTTATGTTGCCATGGGCGGTTAATGTGATTATTTCCCAGCCGTTTTTGAAGGTTAACCGTTTTTTGCTCATTTCACTTTTTAAGCGTTCTGGGCCTGTGTTAGATGGGCGGTCTACTAGGTTGCTTAAGGTGCGGTTGTTTGCTATGTGTTCGGCTATGTAGGTTCGTATGATGTTTGTTTGGTCAATGGTTGGCGCGATAATAAGTATTTTTTTTGGTTTAGGATTCAAAGAGATAGGAGTGTTTGCAACGGTTAAAAGTAAGCCGATTGCTACGAAACGTGTTTTGCCATACCGTGTCATGCAACTTATGATTAACCGTTTAACTTCAGGGTCAAGCACTGAGCCGACTATTTGTTGTTGCCCAAGGGTTGCATTATAACCTAAGAGGGTTATGGTGTGGGGTTGGAGTTGCAACTGTGTTCACGGCTGATTTTGATTAACTCGTTAACTTCATTTGTTATGTTAAGTTGATTGGTTTGGGTAACGTTAACTTCTACTTTAGCTTGTTTCTCAAACAATTTGCTTGCAAGTTTAGTTAACGCTCGGAAAGCTTCTTCCAAGTTTTCTTGTTTCATTAACTGATATTGACTTATCCATTCTACCTGTAGAAAAGTTGCTTGTTCAGTTTTTGCCCATTCTTCAAAATCTGCGTATACTGTGCTTCTGTCTATGTTGAATTGTTTGGCTATGTTGGTTACTGATTCGCCTTTTAATAGTAGGGTGATTGTTTGGTTTCGGCGTTCTTGTATGCTTAATTGTTTGGGTGTTT
>JBAZEV010000187.1:0-3178 GCA_041653695.1 Bathyarchaeia archaeon | reverse complement strand
CGCCTTGAACTTTGCCGCTGACGATTACGTGAGCTCTGGTTTTCATGGGTATGTTTTGTGGTTTGGATGTTTATAGGTTTTCACTTTAACTTACCCCTGTACTTCTTGGAAATGTCGCATCTGGGCTTGGTTTAAAACTGTTTTTTGACAGATGCAGTGTTGTGGTTACCATGTACACAAACAACATCGGCAAACTGACAGTTTACACTTCCACAGGTTTTCCTTCAAGAAAACGGCTTGAATCCGTAAAAACTGCAACCCAAGAAACCGCTAAACAGCTAAACATGGGCTTTGGCATGGTAAAATCCGACAGATCAGGCGTTCCAATCTATGTTTACTATGAAAACGACGGTTTTGACCCAATACCACTTTATTGCGATGAAGGAAAAATTTCAGATTTAGAAGAAATCAGTTCAGCATTAAGAAATATGATGTTTGTGCTGTCTTTCCATCCACGCCATACAGCGCTAAGGCAGATGAGAAAAGAAATTGTTAAACTTTCCTAAATCGGATGGCTTGGTTTTCCAGCACTACCTCGTAGACTTGGTTTACGTCAAAGGTTATGCCTAAACTATCATACTCTTGCTCGGTTAAGAACAGAATGATTTTCGGCGTCGTCATCTGTGTTCGTTGTGGCAGAAACGGCATTTGCTGCTGAAGCGCCTGCATGACTTCTTGCGCCATCTTTGCTTCGTCACTTTGAGGCCTTACAATGTACGGGTTAACTTCCCGCTCCTCAAGCAACTCGATTCTTTTGCCTAAATTTCCGTCTAAATCTTTGGTTGACTCGATTTTGTTGACTCTAACACGGAACATTCCTTGTCACTCTCTTAAAGAAAACACTATTCAAGCCTCAGATTTAATGTTTTCACACCAAACGCAAAGCTGACACTCTATCAAGATATCTAACAACATTAAAACGATGTAAAGAACCAAGAATTTTGGCGGCTTCCTCTTGGGGTTTTGGGTTGCTGAGTTCGCGGAGATTGTTGAAACGGATGTAGGTCATGGTTTCTCTGCCTGAAGCAAAGGTTTTGTATTCTTCAATTGATTCAAAACAGCTTTCGCTGCCAAATCTCTCCCACAAATCCAGATAGTCTCCAGTTATACGCTCCAAAAAATCAGCTACACCTAAAACCTGCTTATTCTCATTGTCGATGACATAAAACAAGAGTTTTTCTGCTTGCAGTGGTGCAACTTGGCTTTTTCCTATATACACGTGCGTTTGGGCTGTTTTGCGTTGGCAGAGGCGATTCCAGTACTTTTCATCAACTGTTAGAATGAAAGCGTAATTTTCATGTTCCACTTCCAATGCGCTCTCTTCCCCGAATGATTTATATCAAGCGTTGTCAAGATAACATTTTCGCAAAAAACCCTAAATGTGCTAAGTGTTTTAGCAACTGATACAGCGTCATCTTTAGTTCTTTCTGTATTTGTGTTGAACAGAAATAAGTTTTGATTCAAAAAACACGTGATTTATTAATACTTACGACACCAATTCTTTGGTAATAAAGATTGACTGAAAAACTGCAAGAAAGCGCACGATACCTAAAATGCTGCAGCAACATAGAAATTGAAACCTTCAGGCTCTACGAAACCCTATCCAAAAAAATCAACCACCCCGAAAGCAGCATCATCTTGGGCTTTGGCTATGACAGCCTAAAAAACGCCAAAATCATTCAAGGACTGCTTCAAGCTTTTGACTTGTCTGAAACGGATAACATGGAATGCAGAAGGAACCTTGCAGAATTATCAGCCGAAGTTTCAGCGTTCTCGAAAATAATCTCAAGAATAAACAACATTGATTACGAGAGCTTGATTGAAATATTCAAAGAACTAATTCACCTAGAGGATTTGCTGAGTCAAGTTTACGCTGATTACTTGGAGACTAATGGACCTAGAATTCTTGCAGACGAAATGTCAAAACTTGTCACAATTAAATTGGATGAGTTTAAAAAAATATTTGAACGATTCACTGAAGAAAAAGGAAAACATCGAGAAACACTAATTGAAACAGTTTACTGCTTTGAAGCAAAAGAAGCAGAGAAGCTTAAACATACAACACCAATAGTGAAGTACAAAAACCCTGACTCATGGATTAACCAATCCACACTTCACGCCTTCTCATAAGAGCATCTATCGTGATTTTTTTCTATACCCCCCTTATTTAAAGGGTCAAGGGTAAAGTGAACCCTCAGTTGTCTTACTGAGTGCGAAGGCTTCTTTTGCACTCGATTAATGAAAAACAGTCGAGAACACATCTTTTTTGCCCCGTTATGGTTTTATATGCATTCAGCGTAGAACACTAAAAAGAAGAGTAACACTCATGTCAGATACTGGAGTAACCGTAAAGAAAAACCAAGACTTCTCCGAATGGTACGTTGAAGTCGTTCTGAAAGCAGAACTCGCTGATTACGCACCTGTTAAAGGCTGCATGATTATTCGCCCAGACGCTTATGCAGTTTGGGAGAAAATCCAAGAAGTAGTTAACCAAAAAATCAAAGCCACTGGACACCGCAACGTGTACTTCCCAATGTTTATCCCCGAAGCCTTCCTCAAAAAAGAATCCGAGCACTTTGCAGGTTTTACTCCAGAAGTAGCATGGATCACACAAGGCGGCGATACGCCATTGGAAGAGAAACTGGCGGTTCGACCAACCAGCGAAACCATAATGTACGCCATGTTCAGCAAATGGATACGCAGCTGGCGTGACCTACCCCTTAAAATTAACCAATGGTGCAACATCGTAAGATGGGAAACCAAAGCCACCAAACTTTTCTTGCGAACAAGAGAGTTCCTTTGGCAAGAAGGTCACACAGCCCACGCAACAAGCGAAGAAGCAGAAGCTGAAGTTATGTACGCCCTAAACATGTACAAAGACGTCATTGAGAGCTACTTGGCAATCCCAGTGCTCATCGGCACCAAGAGTGAAAGCGAAAAATTCGCAGGTGCACTCTACACAACCGCACTCGAATCCATCATGCCTGATGGGAAAGCCCTTCAGATGGGAACCAGCCACAATCTGGGCCAACATTTTGCCAAGGTTTTTGATGTAAAATACATCGGCGAAGACAAACAGGACCACTATGTGTGGCAGACAAGCTGGGGCATCACTACGCGGCTCATCGGCGCCATGATTATGGTGCACGGCGACGACAAAGGCTTAGTTATGCCGCCT
>JBAZEV010000186.1:0-3208 GCA_041653695.1 Bathyarchaeia archaeon | reverse complement strand
TACTGCAAAATGCACACCAGAAAGCAGTCGCATTATCAGTCGGCGCAGCAATACCCACAAAAGACACAATTGCAGACTTGATACGCAAAGCAAACGCAGAAATGAAAAGCCTCAACAGTGCAGTCGAGAAAGCAGTACCCAAATCAGCATAACTACTCTTTTTCAATTTTTATTTTTAATTTGAAACTTGTTAAGAGGTAACTCTAAATTTCTTTAGGGCTGTTCAAAAAAGTGAAAGTTTAGCGGTTAAATCTTCTATTTAATCGCCGTGTTCATGCTCGTGTTCTCTGGCGTGGCTATCGTGGGTGCGATGGGTGGCTTGCCAGATTCTGCCTATAGCCGCTGAAATCAACGCTACAACCAAAAACGTTAAGCCTGTTAGGAATAAGTCTCCGCCAGTGAGGAACCAAACTAGGATTGCTGCAAGTGCAGCGATGGGAAAAGCAAACAGGAAGCCTAAGATAACGATAGCGATTAAGCCGATAATAAGCAAAATAATAAGCAACCACAAAAGTGACGTGGGGTCTGTGGGACTGGCAATTTGAAAAACTGACAAAAATTCGCCTCTAACTAGAAACTGAACTTTTCAGGAATATATAAACGATTTTGAGCCAAAGTTTTGCCGTTATTTTCTTACAAGTTAATGGCTGATATGGCATTTGTTAAAATGCTTTTTTGTTTTGCGGTAGGGTTACGGTGAATTTTGTTCCTTTGCCTTCTTGGCTTTCAAAAGTAATGGTTCCGTTTAAGGCTTCAATTAAACGTTTAACAACTGCTAAACCTAACCCTTGACCCTTCGACTTGGTTGTAAATAAGGGGGTGAATATTTTTTCATGCATTTCCTTAGGTATGCCGACTCCCGTATCCTTAATTGTTAATATGAAGTTGTTGCTTGTTTCATCTTGGCTGGCTTGTATGTTCAATTCGCCGCCGTTTGGCATAGCTTGGACAGCGTTGGTGGCTAGATTCAGTAAAACTCTTTTGAGAAGTGTTGGGTCGGTTCTCAGTTTTGGCGTCTTTTCATTAAAATATGCGTAGGCTTTGATGTTTTCTGGAATGTTAAGGGTTGCTAAGCAACCTGTAACCAGCCTTTTTATGTCCACCTCAGCGAGTTCAGGTTTAAGTGGACGTGCATAATCTTGCAAATCAGAAATAATCTTATCAACATAGCTGATTTGCTCGTAAATGGATTTCATTTCTTGCTTGGCGCTCTCTTTTTCTTCGCTTTCAGGCAAATTTGCTAAATCGTACTCAATCAGAAACATGGATGACGTAATGGATTGCAAAGGGTTGCGGATGTCATGTCCAACCATGCCTGCAGTTTGACCTATAGCTGAGAGACGTTTTGTTTCTTCTTCTGTTGTTTTATCCTCAACAATGATGATTATTCCTAGTGTGGACGGGTAGGTGGAGATTTCAAAAATTGAAGCTCGACCTGTTTCCCTGCTTATGATATTCATCATGAACCGGGCAGGTTTTCTTTGTTGTAAACTTTCAAAATATGGCGTTACATCAACAGAAGCCATCTCGGGCAAAACATCATAAACCTTTTTTCCCAATGCATCTTTAGCCTTAACATTTGTAACACGTTCAGCGGCTTTATTCCAATGAATAACGTTCAATTCCCAATCTGTAGCTATGAAGGCTTCACCAAAACTATCGTAAAGTTCACGGTAGCTTTGCTCGCTCTCACAAATCTTTCTGGTACGCTCTTCTACAATCCTCTCAAGGTTTTTGGCGTAATCCTCAAGTTTTTGTTGAAGCTGTTTGCGTTCAGTTATATTTACTCCGTAAACAGTTATGCCTTCAACTGAGGGAAACACGGTGAATTCTACATATCCAGTGTTTGCATAGATGGTTTTCCATTCAAATCGCCTGATTTCTCTTAGACGCATAGTTTCCCGATAGATCTTCTCAACATCGGTCCCCAAAAATTTAGGAAAGGTCTTCCAAAAATTTTTGCCAATAAGCGTTTCAGGTTTAAAGCCAAAATCTTTCGCTGTGGTTTTATTTAAGTAAATAATAGTCCAGTTTCTATCGAAAGCACTAATGTAGTCATCAATGCTTTCAAGAATATCAGCCGCTATTCTTACCTTGCTTCTTTTTGCCGGTTGAATGCTTTTATAATTCTTTCCTCTGGGTGGCTTTACTGGTTCTTGAATAATTTCGCCAGAAGAATTTACCATAAAGGTACCCTAGAATAATAAGTGCTTTAAAGAAAAAAAGAATACGGTTCACGGCGTTTAAATTCTAAATTATGGCGGCATGATAGTCTGTCTGTTTTCATGTATGGCTGAGAATTTTATCAAAACGTTATATGACTGCACAGGCACAACAGCAAATTTAACTTTGGACACTTTAACAGACCTCTCCACGGCACTGCAGGGTTGTTTCAACGTTTGGCTTTTATCCATTTTACGCCAACAACGGTTTCCGTGCAAACCATGACTAAAACCCAACTAGCCGTTGAAGAAGACCTGCTTGTAGACTTAACCTTTCACGGTTTCTCAGCGAACTTGCTTAAAGAATTTGCCTCCAAAATAGTAAAGCCCTACTTTAAGGGCAACCTAAACCAAGCAGTTCAGATGCTGATAGAAAAAGCGTTAACAGAAGAAGCCCTCTTTGACCAAACCAAACGCCGGTAAACCATAGTGGATTGGGGTGGATATTGAACTTCACAGTTTGGTGTTCGTTTATATCTTTTTCTTTCGGTAAATTCGGGGTTTTCTTATGTTTTTCCAAAAAAATTCACCTACAAGTTAACGTGTTGTCGAGTATTTTTTGATGTCAAGTTTACGGTGTTTTGCGTCATAAAAGGCATCTTTACATTCAAAAGCATTGGAGTTTCAGTTATAAGTTTGTGACTGGAATAAAACAGCCACATTCTGAACAGATAAGCCAATTAGCAGAACGGATAGTTATTGGATTCTTGGTTTGTAAATTACAAAATAGTCTCCTTCTTCATGAACCGCTAACTGGTGTTTTCTTGCAATTCTATTAATGCAGGAATGTGTAACGATGTCGTCGATTTTTTGCACATGAATTTGGCAGCCTTTGGAGAGAACGCTGTCAGAATCAGGTAGCATAAGCTTCACGGATTTTCCTTCAAGCACTCTACAACTTATTAGTACTTCTTTCAGAATCTCTGCCTCTTCACGACGCATCATAAAAAACGTTGCTCCCCTAAGTGAGGTCAAAAAGTTTATTG
>JBAZEV010000185.1:0-3212 GCA_041653695.1 Bathyarchaeia archaeon | reverse complement strand
GTCTAAATATTGAAGTGTTACCATTGCAGAAAGTATCGGTTGCCGACTGATTGTTCCAGGCTTCGAATCATATAATGCAAGAATCCTAAAATACCTCAAAAACGATTCAGTGCAAAAATCTGATATTGACCGAGCCGTTAAACTTTTCAAAAACAGTAAAATCGTTTTGGGCGGAAACTTTGTTTATGGTTCGCCATCTGAAACGTTGGCAGAGATGGGGGAGACCTTTCAGTTTTTCCTTGATACGCCTGAAATAACTTTTATGAACGCTAACGTTTTAACGCCTTATCCTGGCACTCAAGTTTGGAAAGAGTTGAACTTGAAAAATGTTGATTACTCTAAATTGTTGCCTACTGACGAGTTAGGTAATGAAATCAATTTTTCATGTGTTTCAAATCGTGAGTTTGCAAGGTTTATGCGTGATTTGAAGCGTGTGCGCTGGGTTGTTCAATCTGTCCGTTTTAAGCCATGTTTTAAAACGTTTTTTGGTTTGTGGAGGGCTAAGACTTGGTGGTGGATGTGGCTGTTTTATCCGGATTGCATGTTTAAGCTGTTTTGGCAAGTTTGGAGGATTAGAAAGTGAAGAAACTGAAAAATAGGACAAAACTTGTTTTGTTGTGGCTTTTTGGCGTTGTGGTTGTTGGGTCAGTGATTCTTTGGAGTTTGAGGCCTGTTAGTGTTCTTTATACGGGGTTCTTTGATTTTGTATTGGTTTGGTTTGCTTTTGTTGTTGGGGTTCTTACGTATGTTGTTTGGGAGGATTTTTAGTGGGTTATAAGTTGATTGGAGAGAAGAGGTTTTCTAAATGAGACTTTTGCAAGCTAACCGATATGAGGAGGTTACTAAGTGAGCATTTGTCCTAGTTGTGGTTATCAAGAGCCTTTCGACTGGAAAAATAGCCCTCACCAACTATACATGCAATATCTGAATCCAGAAGAGGCTAAAGAGTTTTTAGCGGTTCATAACGCACTTGCTGAAGCACTTAAACTAAATCCAAAGTTTGCAGCTGAAGGCTATTACGCTTACAGAGTTACCGAGAAGGGTTATTTGCATCGGCAGCCGAAAGCTCATTGCTTCAATAATAAATGGACTAATTATAGCAGCTGCTACGAGAATGCTAAACGTGCCAAGGAGCGTAGAGGCCAGAAAAAACTTTTGCCGTTACTAACGGTTGAAACTAAACCAACGGAGAAACTGCAATGAATTATCAGGATGTTATTCTTCAAGGTGACGTTATTAGCCAGCTGCAAAAACTTCCCGGTGACTTAGTGGATTGCGTTGTCACTTCTCCGCCCTATTGGAGCTTAAGAGATTACGAGGTTGAAGGACAGATAGGAATGGAACCTCACCCAAAAGAATACGTTAACAAAATTGTTGAAGTATTCCATGAAATCAGAAGAGTTCTAAAGCCAACAGGAACAGTTTTTCTAAACTTAGGTGACACCTACTACACTAAAAGTGGTAGCAACTTCAAAGGTTCAACTGATGCTTACAGTCAACAAGCCGATAAAGTAGGTATCCGTAATGGCAACGCTTTACGCGAACTATATTGTGACGGCAAATGGCTGCAATCAAAACAGAAGTTGATGATGCCTGAAAGGGTAGCTATCGCAATGCAAGACGATGGGTGGATTCTTAGAAACTCTATCGTTTGGCATAAGCCCAACCACATGCCTAGCAGTGTAACGGATAGGTTAACAGGTAGCTATGAATCAGTGTTTTTCTTTGTTAAAGACGGCGCTTACTTCTTCAACTTAGACGTTATTAGAAAAGCCCATATATGGGCCTCAAAAGACAAACGAAGTTTACAGCGTAGAGTAGAGGGTAAATCAGGCAAAATAACCCAAGGTAAATATGCAACAAACGCTGTGGGTTACAATCCTTTAGGCGGTAATCCCGGTGACGTTTGGAGCTTAACTACTGAGGCTTCTTTTGATTCACACTTTGCAACCTTTCCAACTAAGCTAGTGAGAAAATGCTTGTTGTGCGGTTGCCCTAAAGATGGTTTAGTTATGGACCCATTCACAGGAAGTGGAACAACTTTGTATGTAGCAAGAAAAATGAATTTACACTATCTTGGAATCGAACTTAAACCTGAATATGTAAAGATTGCTAAGAAACGGTTAGCCAACATTGCAGCGCCTTTAGAATCATTCTTTAAACCCCAGCTAGAAGTCACGGAGAGTTTAGTTGGATGAGCGAAAAAACATACTATTGCCCAATTTGTGACAAAAAACATAGAACAAACAGCAAGAAAGGCAAAGAGCACTATGACGATGCACACATAGACTATTCGTATGGAGGTCACTAGACGGATGAGCGTTAAGCAACGGGATTTAGCAGCAAAAAAAGAGGAAGAGTATCTTAGAGAGTCAATCTCTCAGGATATTTGGGAAATACTACTATTAGACCCTAACTTACGGTGTACCTGTGATGAAGTTATAAGAGAGGAAGAAATCCACCAAGCCAAAGGCCACTATCACCACTGTATGCTTTGGCAAGTTGCGCATGCTGTAGAAATCTCTCTTAGAATCCTGCACGGTGATAAGTTTGTTTTCGATGAATCAAGAAAGTCTGGCAAATTCCAGACGAACCCTGCACAAAAACTAACGGATGATGCCAACAAGTCGGAGGTTTCTAAGTGAAGTTATTTGGCAGATGCGATTACTGTGGCGTTAATACCTCTGTAGTTGTTGACGGTCACGGAGTTTATATTTGCAAGGTTTGCGGTTGGAGCCAAATTCAAGAACGTAATTATAGGCGTGACCCTAAAACTTTTAGTCACCCGTTTTATGTGGTTCAATATTTGAATAATTATTGCAGGCGGTTTCGGGTTAGAAGTATCGATAATGTTCGCAAGTATGGTTCTGATGGCTGCTGTCCTTGTCCGTTGTGTTGGTTATGTGTTCTGGTTTTTCAGCGTGACGATTTAGCTTATTTTGTAGATGCTAAAAAGGTGGCAACGGATGGCAACAAAACAACGGAGGCAGCACCATGAAGTTAATTACGTTATACCTTCCTGAAACTTACATTAACATTCTGGACCAATTGGTAGAAGAGCGTTTTTATCCTAATCGTGCTGAGGCCATACGGATGTCTGTTAGAGACTTGATTGCTGAGCATGGTAGGTTTAATCCTAAAACTGATTATGAATTAGAGCCACATAAAAAAACAGCGATAGAGCGATTAGATGAACTTCAAAAGAAGAAACT
>JBAZEV010000184.1:0-3220 GCA_041653695.1 Bathyarchaeia archaeon | reverse complement strand
ACCAGGCTTTGCCTATGGTTACGCCTTTAGTGATGTAGTAACACTCGATGTCGCCGCAGAACCAGCCCCACCAGCAGAAACATTGATTGCAACTCTAACTCCAGCAACGACAACTCTGAACACAGGTGAAAATGTGGTACTCACAGCCTCTACATCCGGTGGAACAGCCGGCTTCACATACAAGTGGTACCAAATAATCAGCGGTACTCCTGTTGTCCTATCTGGTGAAACGGCATCAACATTATTGGTGGCGCCAACCGCAGAAGGAACATATGGATACTACTGTGAAATATCAGACGCAGCCGGACAAGTAGATTCAACAGATACCGTAACAGTCAAAATGGGCACAGCAGAAGCCGCAGGCATACCAATGGAGTACATCTACGCAATAATCGCTGTCATTGCAATCGTCATAGTTGTCATCGTAGCATACATGTTGTTGAAGAAGCGCAAATAAGCGCTCCACTTCCCTTTTTTCTTTTTTTTAAAAAAATGTATTGGCAAAAAAATAAGTGCTAAAAAGGCTTTGGGGCGAGTCCTTATTAGCTGTTAATAGGGTTGAGGGTTTTCAAGGTTTTTCCCTCGGATATATGTTCTCTCAGAGCCTTAGCAAAACTTCTTTTTTTGCCAAATATTAATAGACATTAAACTCCGTTGTTGTATTTAAGCTTTAAAGTTTGGGGAAAAAACTGATTGAAAACAAAAATTTTTTTCCCATTTTTACCTTGTTATTAACTGTTGAAAATAAGTAAAGTCTTCTTTTTCTGACGGTGTGAACTTTGTTTCTCTCAAATGTTTTCAGGCAACACTTATTGCGTTGCTGGAGCAAGCATCGGAGGATACGAAGTAGATGGGTATTCAACATGTAACAAAAGCAAGAGACCTAACACTGTAGTGTGCCACCTGTAGTCAACGCTCTGTCCCCAGCCCCCGTCGACTGCTTGATCTGCGATTACCTGTTGAATAAATGAGTCGTCAACTAAACTGCCTTGCCCTGCAATGTACAGAAAAGCTGCAGCCTCAATAGCGATATCTTCGTTCATTTGGTACAAATCAATTAATGTGGCTGCTTTGTTGTACATATTTTCTGTAAACCCTTCAGGTAACTTGATCTCGCAACCGTTCTCGTTAATCCAAATCAAAGCCAATATTGCATGAGTTAACAGGTAGTCCCCCGTATTCACTGCATTCTCAAGTTTAACTGCATAATCGTCAGGTAATCCAATACGGTGGAAGTACAATGCTGGAGCAGTGAGAACGTCGATGTCTTCGTAGAGTGCTTCCATGTCTCCGTCCTGAAATTGGTTATCGTGATCAATAATGCGCCGAAACACGCGTAGCGCAGGTCCATTTGGGTTGCCCTGCATCATTTGGTCGTAACGTTCTACGGCATTAGAAAATTCTGTGACTCCAAAACGGCGGTACATGACATTCAAGAACAGTAACCCGTATGGTTGGTAATCGTCTTCAAGGTAGGTGATTGCTTTTTTGATTGCTGTTTGTATGGCTGTTTCGTTTGGCGTGTTTTGTTCATTGTCTGGTGTTAGAAGCGGTACTGCTATAATCAGGCTACACAGAGCTGTTGTGCATAACGCTAAAACGAGAACTATACGTTTGCTGATTTTCATAAATGAGTTCACACTTAGTTTTTATTTTTGTTACATAACAATATTTTCAATTATCTATTAAATGTTTCAGCAAAATTGTCCCTGAATTTTTCTATGAATTACTTTGTTGTTTTATTATTGTTTCTTTCGTTTGAATTATTTTCTTGATATTGATGGTTTATTCATTAAACCCGAAATCACGGTAATTAGTCAAATATATAGTTATTTTATACGTTATCTTTCATTATGAGTTTTTAAGGTGAAATATTTCAGACAACTTAAAATGAAATTTAATTATAAGGTCAATAATCAATATAATTCTAGGGTATAACAAATCTAATATACGTCTAATATTCAAACCCTACGTTCGAGATAAGCGCAAGGCGCGGATCTCTAAGAAAAAAAAGTGAAAAAAATGAAAAAACCAAATAGAATAACCCTATTAACAGCAATATTAGTAATCACACTATCGTTAGCAACATCTTCAATCGCATTTGGTGCAACAATAAACACTTACAATCCTAATCAAGGAGAAGTAACCACCCAAGCACCCACATACATGACCTCAGCTAACAGTGCATATTCGACCTCAACTGAATATGGCAACCTACTGAACGAAGCTTATAACTGGGAAAACCCCCACGGCGGTAACCTCTACAGAAACGGTTTCAATGCAGGACCTGCGCCTGATAGGCCAGATGTCCTATTCACAACCGGAAGTGGAGAATCCATTCCTAAAGTCTTCCTTGGAAGCACACAAGCAACAGATGTAGTAAACCCAACCATAAGCGGATTCGGTGCAGCCGGATTCTTCGGCGGATTCTCAGCTGTTGGTCCAATGGCAATGGATGGACAAATAATCACATGGGGTGCAATATATGTCAACTCTGGTAACTCAACCACAAGAAACGCTGTAATCTCACTTAACCCACTCACAGGTACAATCAATTGGGCATCAATCATCGGTTATGGACCGAGCTCGGGTGCGAGCAGTGGCTCTAGCATGGCAGGTGGCGGATACATGTTCAAAGTTGACGACACTCACTTTGCAACAGTTTCCGGTGGACTTGCAATGTTCAGAAGCACTGGTGAATTCCTCTGGCTCGATTCAACCGTTAACCCCAATGCAGTCTATCACAGTATTCTAGGTTGTGGTGGAGACGTCCAAATGGTTTTTGGACCCCACAGTGTCTCTGGTCAATATGTTCCAACCTGCAGTGGCTGGACCGTAGCTAATCCAGAAACAAACATGGGTGAAGGAGGCCGTTTAGTCTTTGATTATATCATGGACGAACCAGGAAACCCAATGTTAACCTACGGTGATGGCAAGCTTTTGATGGGATCTTACAGCAGCTGTTCAGTTTACGCTATTGACGTTACTACTGGCGAAAAAGTCTGGGAAACATTCGTAGAAACTGCCATGGGTTACATGACAACCTTTGGTGACGGCAAATTCTTCATCGGAACACAAAGCATGCACATTTATGCACTAGACTCTGAAGACGGTTCAGTTATATGGCACAATACTGACGGTGTTCGAAACCGAGCATTCAACGTATGGTGCATTAACTACGCCTATGGAAACGTGTACCTACACGACCTAGGTTTCGCAC
>JBAZEV010000183.1:2854-3233 GCA_041653695.1 Bathyarchaeia archaeon | reverse complement strand
TTATAAAGTTCTTCGGTGTCCTTTTTAACGTTGTCAACCGAAGTCCAAAGACTGTCCTGTTTGTCTTTTATCGTGCTGGTAAGGGTGTTAAGTTCAGCAACCTTCTGAGCCAATTCGTCAATTTTCTTTTGAAGAACCAAGTCTTCCGCAGGTGGCACTTCTGGGTTTGGGTTGCCAATTAAGTTCGGGTTCCAGTTTTCGCCTATGTATCCAAGCAATCCCCTCGCCACCCCTTTTGCAATTTTCATTATCCCTTCGTCTGTTTTATAAATTTCAACACCAGAAGGATCGTCAATGAAACCACATTCAACCAACGCTGCCAAAGGCCTTGTATCGTGAACAAAACCCAGTTTGCCGTGCTGGTTTGTTGACTCTCCTT
>JBAZEV010000183.1:2416-2844 GCA_041653695.1 Bathyarchaeia archaeon | reverse complement strand
TTTCGCACCTCTGTTTTTCCAACCAGTTTCAACCGCCACCGCATCACAAACAAATTGAGCCAGTTTCTTGCTGTCGGGATCGTCTGCCTTCGTCACCAAATTCTGGTAATACCAAGCCTCCACCCCAGTTCCACCGCCAGCGTTCAGGTGAATTTCAAGACAGAGGTCTATTTGTGAAGCCCTTGCATTTATCCAGGCGATTGTCTGAACCAGAGTAAGGTCGTCTGGCACTTCCAGAACAGGAATGTTATGCTTTCGCAGAACATCTGCCGTTGCCTTCGTTATCTTTATATTAACAACTTCTTCGTGCAAGTTATTTGCACTCGCTCCTGTTTCTCCGTTCGGGGTGTGTCCTGCTGACAAACAAATTGTTTTAATCATTGGTTATTCACCTCCTTTAATAATTCTACCTCTTTTTGTAATTCTTG
>JBAZEV010000183.1:0-2406 GCA_041653695.1 Bathyarchaeia archaeon | reverse complement strand
TCATTTCCACCATATTTACTCCCTTCATTCCGTTCTCTGCCATCACAACCAAATTTGGCAAGACCTTTTCAACTTCTTGTGCCGAAAAACCAAGGTGTTTTCTTTTACTTTTTTCTTCCTTGTATTGAAATTCAATCGGTTTTAATTTGAGAATATCTTCAAGTCCCGATTTCCTTTCAAGTATGTTTTTCTTAATTTCTTCGTCCGACCAGTAAATCAGGTTCCAATAATAAACATTGTTGCCATAAAGGTTCGTATTGTTAATCGTGTCTGCGTTAAGTGTTCCGCTTACCCTTGCATCACCATCAACATTCAAGTTGTTATTCCCACCACCATCAGACCTTTTTCGGATAGACAAACCGCCACGAATAATGTTTTGATTACCGAAATCCTTGTAAAGAACCATTTTTTCCCAACTGTCCACATACAAATACATATCTCCTAATGAGTTAATACCAATTCGGTTACTCGAATCAGACCACATTCTTGAACCACCCTGAAAATAGAATTTAGCATCACCCGAAGAACCCTGAGCAATATACATTGCACCAGGTCGTCCAGAATACCCGACATAAAGAGTTCCAGCAGTTAATTTTTCCGCTGAAAGGTTGTTAATTTTAGAGTTTACAATCGTATTATCTGTAAGCCTGTCTGCATTTACTCCGTTTAAAGCAAGTTGATTCGTAGTAATTGTGTTTGCGTAAATTTTGTCAGCGGTAATCGTTCCTGCTTTTATTCTGTTGGCTTCCAAAGTGTCAACTTGAATTTTATCTCCGTGTATTGATTGAGCGGACAACCTGCCGTTTATGTTCACAAATGTTCCAACTGTGATACTTCCAGCATTCAAGTTTGAAACTGTCATCAGGTTGCAGTCCAAAGTTCCACCTGAAATTCGGGTGGCAGAAAGAGAACCAGTAGTTATGCTTCCAGCGTTAAGGTTTGTAACAGTAATCAAATTGCAGTCCAAAGTTCCCGACTTGATTGCGTTGGCTATGATTGTTCCGTTGGCAAGAATAATAGAATTACCAGCATTATCAACAATTTCTATTCCGTAGTCCGCACCGATAAGGCCGATTGAAACCCTGTTCCTTGTGCCGTCATTAACGGTCATTGTATAAGGCATATCGGGAGAAACCCCGATCATTTGGAGCAGTCGTTCCAACCTCGCCTGTCTTTCTTCGAGTGAAGAAACATCTCCGAGAAAATTTGGCATTATTCTTCTTCTCATTTAATCACCTACAGTTAAAGTAATTTTTAATTCGTCATTGTCGCCTATTTCTATTCTTCTGTCGTATACCCACAAACTTTCGTCTATGTTAAATTTATCACAAATGACTACAACCGCATCGCCAACGTTGTAATCCCTTATGTCGCTTTTGTCGTCAATTCTCGCATCAAAACGAATAACAGTCGAAGGGTCTTTCAACCATTGCACGTCCTGATAGACCATATCCTGCAAAAAGGCCAGAACCGACATATCCCGATAGGACTTGATCGTTTCCCTTCGTTTGTAAGTGGTTTGAGAAGTCGCATCTGCCCTTGAAACAATCGCTGTTTGGCCTGTCCAATGCCTTCCAAGTCCCCATTCCTGATTAACAATTCCCCAAGTGTCAACCAATGCTTCAAAGTTCTCGCAGTTGCCAGGATACCTGAAAACCACGTCATTCAAAATTGTGCCTTTGTAGGGATAGTAAACATTGAAGACTTTAGTCGGTGTAATTTCAAAGTCCATTCCATAAGAAGCAGAACCGTCTTGTCCAAGGTTGGAAAGCTCCTTAATCGCCTCCAAGATGTTTTTCTTGTCATATGTAACCGTCCTCGCTATCGAAGGCGTTATAGTGCCAAGGGTGATCCCAAATGAGCCGTTTGCGAGTGCTTGTGCTTCACTTATCAAAGTCCAAGCAACAGTTCCAGCATCGGTGGTGACAAATTCTCTCAAGTCCTCCACTCCACAATACCTTCTGCTCAAAAGAGAAACCCAGTCTTTAGCCAGAACCTCCCAGTATAGGTCATTCCCTTTTGCTGTTTTCTTGGCAGAAACAAGTTGTCCAGACCACCACAAATTACCCTTGTAATAAATGTGGAGTTCGTTTACCCCCAGACTGAGAACTGTCGCATTGCAATTCGCATCGCCAGCGTCAAGAATAAATCCTGCGTCGCCCTCTTGGTTCAACCTTTCAACTATCCACCGACTTCTTGCGTTTATCAGAGAAGCCACCCTTGCACCGGCAGGGGTTTTTATCACAAACCTCCACCCTGATTTTTCCGTTAAAGGTTCTATCAGTTCAAAACTACCATAAGAATCAATTTCAACAGAATCAACCAAAGACAAATAAAGAACTCTCACCGCCTCTAAACTTTCCGTAATCGAAACAGAATCATCTAAATAGAAAATTAATTTTGGCA
>JBAZEV010000182.1:0-3263 GCA_041653695.1 Bathyarchaeia archaeon | reverse complement strand
AGAGTACCAAATAGACGTAGGCGAATCAAGGCTGACTGAAATGCTTGGTACAACAAAATAGGCAATTACAGCCTCATAATTATTAACCCATGCACCGGGTACGGTGTACGGATTATTGACATTATCATAGTATCCACCACCGCCTCCAGGATTGTCAAAACGCCAATAGGCAAATACATAGCCTTCTTGAGCTTCGGCAGAAAACGTTAGAGAATCTATGGCGTCAAACTCAAACATGTCGGCTGTTGTAAATGTGTCAGTATAGGAACTGTTAGTGTTGTCAGTAATAGTGATTGATTGGCAACCATCGGTTGTAGGATAGACAGCTATGTAGCTATCAAAAGCTTGTGTTGTCGGAATTGAAGATAAACATGTTATAATTAGCAAACAAGCTAAAGTAAACACCAAGATTTTGTTTTTGTTTAGGGCCTTCTTCATTTTTTCACCGTACTTACCGTTAACTTAAATGGGTTCATAGGTTACAGTGTTGGAGAAAGAATTTAACTTTTTTCATGTTAACGTTGTTAGCTCATTTCCTCAGTACACTAGGGTTAACCCACAACATACTTAGCTTCAATTAAACCAGCATCATTTTTTGAGACCTCAACGATAACACCCTCCATTGGCACACAAATATCAGGTAAAGTGTAACTCCACACGGTTAAATTGATTATTTCACCTGTCTCATATGAGTCTATGACTTTCGTTTCGTTCTGAGAAGTTACTCTAAACAGCATAAAATTAATGCCTTTAATCATTGTGTTTAACTGCACTGATGAACCAGCCAAATTGATAAACCTAAAAGTAACCGCATGACGATTATCTATCGGTTGAGATTGCTGAAAATTGCTAAAACAGAACATGTAACCGCACATGGCTAAAACACCAAAACAGAAGCCCATTATAAAAAACCAAGTGATTATTTGATTTTGTTCCTTCATTCAATTTACCCTGTCTAGACTTGTTTTTAGTAATATAATAAATTTTGTCCAAGAAGATATTATTTGCCAGAGCATAAGAGAAAAATACAATAAAAAAAGAAAAGGAGAGAAGAAATGTCGCTAATCGCGATCCCAAAAAACTTCATAGCTAATTTTTAATGTTTGGTAAAAATAAGAGCCTCTTCGAAATGCTTGGTTTTTGCCTTGTGGACTAAAGATTTTTATGCCACCTTCGGGGAGTTCTATAAAGGTAAAGTCTTTGTTTTTGTCGTGTTCTTTCATCCAGTTGCAGGCTTCGAGTGCTTTATTGTAGAGTTCTGCGTTGTCTTTTTTGTCGATAAAGAGAATAGTCACAAACATTAGGCCTTACCGTCGATTTTACTGACTCCAAGTTGTTTGCGCCTGGCGAGTAGTTTTTTGAAGCATTGTTTGCAATCGTCTTTATGGTGCTCTGTGTTTCCTGTGTCAGCCGTTATAGTCTCGTAATTTGGCAAGCCATAGCTTCGGCAGAGAGAGCGCCCATCAACAAAGTAATGGTAGATTCGTCCTGTCCAGTCCCAACCTTCTTTTTGTTTTTTCTCGCTCGGCAGCCAGTCAGCCCATTGTTCAGCGTTCCACTTGCAGAATTCATCAAGCTTTAGCAGGTGGCAGAGCAGCAAAACGTCTAAGCGTACTGTTTCAAGAGGTCCATCTAGCACTAGCTGGATCATCCAAACGCCTTTGCCGGTGTTGAAGTCGTACCATGTTGTGGGGAATGCATTGATTACGTCATATCTGCCGTAGGTGTCGTGTTCGAGGATGAATCCTGTGTGGTGTTTGTAGAGGATTTCGCGGAGTTGCCGTTCTGATTTTTCTCGGATTCGCCGAAAGAGAATTCCTTGCAAGCTGTTTTCGCGGGCTTCTTGGAGTTTTTCGGCGCATGCACTACAGAGGTTTTTTTCTACCCATGCGCAGCCACCCGCGCAGGGGTTCATGTCTGTGCAACCGCACATTACGCATTTCCATTCGGAGGTGTCTTGTTCTTCTATGTCGTCCTCGTCGTCATGTATGGCACCAGCAGGAGAGAAGAGTTGTGCCTGCATCATGGCCTACTGTTCTCCTTTTCAATGCGTTTACTGGCCCAGCGGTCCCATTCTGAAAAGCCTGTTCCATCAGCGGTGAAGAACTTTAGCAGATCGTCGAGGTTTTTGAATTCTAAGGGGACATCATTGTTTATGACGGTTCTTTTGCCTTTCCAGTATTCCTCGGGCTTTAGTTTTCGTCCTCTAATAGAAAATTGTAGGCTTGCAGGGTCAAATTTTAGCTCGGATGCCTTGGACCAGATATCTACGTATTTTTCCCATTGTTGCATAAAAAACTCAAGGATATGTTTGACGCTGCAGAATTGCAGAGCGCCTATTGCGCGGGGCTTCAAGTTTTCTTTTACTTCGTAGATTTCAACGATAAAATCTTGCTTGCGGGTATTGCAGCTTGTTCTATTACATTTGGTCATTTTCTTTTTTCTCCATTACTGTGATTTTAAAATGGGTATCCAGGCGCCTTCGATGTGACCGCATCCTCGTTCCAGACAATGAATTTCGGTAATGAATTTCTTGTTGTCTGTAAGGGCTATGGCTACATTTTCGGAACCACATTTTGAGCATTTAGGAAGTGATTTTACGTGTAATGGTTTTCGTTTTGACATCTGTACAGATTTTTGTCTTTTCATTTTATTCGTTCAACCTTCTTTGTTTGGTTTTCTATAGGTGTACCCATCACCGTGAGAGTTGCATCTTCTTTAATCGCCTTTGCGTTCATGCCTGCGACTTCCACCGTGCCAGTAATAGTTACGCGATATTTTCGGTACTTAGGTTGTGACAATTGGTTCAGCCGCCTTTGGGTTTAGCAATATTTTTACAGAATTGGGAGTGTCCTTGCCTGGCACAAAGTAAACCACTGCTGGGTACTCACCCTCGGGTTTAAGGACTTCTGCCTCGAGCTCGCGCACTGTCTTCAAGAGGTAACATTTTTGGCAGTTTTGTGGAAGTTCTTTTTTCCATATTGTGTGATCGAAGATTTTGTTCCACATACCTTTCATGCCGCGGCGGGTTCGCATTCGGTTGATTCTGCAGCGGGTTACGTCGTCGTGGAGTATGTGCCATTGGAGCATGTTTACTTCGTCTTCGGTGAAGGGGGTTGATTTACCGACTTCCCACCAAATATGGACACCTCTTATGCCTCTTTTCTTGATGATTAATTCGCCGGGGGTGTAACCAAGATGGGGAAGTAGGATAAGTGCCGACTGTATCCAGGTGCGTATCCATTTCTTTGTCGGGAACCAAT
>JBAZEV010000181.1:2577-3280 GCA_041653695.1 Bathyarchaeia archaeon | reverse complement strand
AACTGCCCGAAGTGTGTGTAATCACGCATATCTCTAACGACGGTAGAGGGAAAAACTTCGTCTAAGTTAGGAAACGGAATAATTACCGACAGCTTGTATTTCTCAGCGTCTCCCCGTATGCTACGCAGCAACAGTTTAAGAAGCGTGGTTTCTGTTCGTTCCGTGTTATGTTCCCAGGGGAAGCTGTTTTTGTCAGTTTCCAGTTTCTTCGCTGCCTTAATCTTTTCTGGGTCACTTGAAGGCGTCACGCTGAAGCAGCGTGTACTGATTTCAGTCATGTACCATTGATCCGTGTCTAAATAAACGATGCTTGGCCAACCGTCAATAAACACAGTGTATGTTTTGCTGGGTCCGTTAGGCGTCTTGTCAACAAATTGGTACGTTTGACGTTTTTTGTCGTGGCTCATTAAAGTCTTGAGCATAGATAGGGTTTCGGGTCTTGGTGAGTCAAGGAAAACTATGGTTTTGTAGTTCATATCGATTAAAACGTAGCTTTCCTGCATGTCTTTTTTCCATTGTTTGAAATTTTCAGCGTACTGCTTTAGGGCAGAGCTATAATCTTCAGGTTTGGCTAAATCGCCTTTACGTGGTCGCTCTGGAGGATTTTCGTCTATAGGTTTATCTCCTTTTACACATCTGTTTCCGTGACCGCGAATGAATGCTTTCGGGGTTGCGTCTGAAAGCATTATACAATCTTCTTCAG
>JBAZEV010000181.1:0-2567 GCA_041653695.1 Bathyarchaeia archaeon | reverse complement strand
AAATAGCTTAGTGTGGTGACGACGTTGTAGGTTTTTCCGACGCCTGATTCTCCTTTAACGCTTGTGTTTAACGGGTTGTGACCCATGGCAGAAACGCCCGTGTACCAAGAGACTAATTTTACAGGTCTATCGAACTTGATAGTTTTCTCTAAGTCTGCCAAGAGGTAATCTTGCAGTTTCGGGTTAACACTAAAGGCCCTTAATTGGTCCGTGCGTTGCCGATCAGCCTCCATGAGGGGACATTCGTTTAGGCAATACCCATATTCTTTGATGGAGTTGCAGTTTGCGGCTAACTCGGGTTTGGCGCTGTTGACGCCTTTTAGGGATTCCTCAGAGTCGAAGTCTTTTTGAGCCTTGAATAACTCGATAATTTGCTCTGTTGTGTATCCTAATCGTTTGTACTCGGCTGCGATGGCGAGGCGCATTAAGTGTCCGTTACCGCCTGTGAGCTGCTGTTTGAGGGCTTCGGTGATGCAGGGCCGTGCTTCTTTGAGGTTCGTGGTTGGTTTGTGCGGGGTTTCTGTTGGTTTTTTGTATAGGTCCGCGTTTTCTAAGGCTCCGTAGAAGAGGGCTTCGGCGTCGTCTACGACTGTTATGGGGTTGTCGTTTTCTTTGGTGTAGCCTTCGCTTGGAGCCATAACCATGAGGTTTCCCGCACCGAGCAGTTCCATTCCAATTCCGTTTAGTTTTTTGCCTTTTACGGGTTTCTTTGAGTAATAGAGAGAGTGGTTTCCACCTGAACGGGTTTTTTCGCGTTTAGTTGTGGGCATTTGGTTTATAGTTTGTAGGGTTCGCTGTTTGGTTTCATCTGTAATGGCGGGGTCTTTGACGTCGCGGTCTACGCCTGCTAAATAGGTGGTTTCGCCTTCAACGGTTAACGGAGTGCCGCAGACTACGCCGAACATTCCGTATTCCTCGATGTGCAGTGCTGAGAATTCCTCTTTTGTTTGCGGTCTAATCTGCCACTGTTCCCATTTCCTGTCAGGACAGTTTCCGCAGTATGGATGTTTCTTACCGTCGGTTCCGTTCACAAATGGTAGAATAGCCAAGCCTAAATTGTGGTATGTTTCTGCAGCTGCTAAAAGTTGGGTGTTCATTGTAGGTGTTTCCTTACTTTGAGGGTTGCTTGGAGAAGTCGTGGCAGGTGGTGCCTTCGTCACTGTGTTGTCTGCAGGTGCCGCAGTTATTTCCACTGGTAGGGTGGAAGGGTTTTCTTGGGTCAGAGCAACCGGGGACACTGGCCTTGTATGCTTTCGTCATATCCAGTTAGCCTCGTTTAAGTGGTGTCGGGTTCGCCGCGTTTTATGTAAAGCCGCCCTAAACTGTGGGTTTGGTAAACCACGTAAGCGTCAGGTAGCTCTGTCGAAATAGAGTGCAGAAGTTTTGCAAAATCTTCAGGACTAATTTGCAGAATTAATCCGTGGGGGATGTTTGTTCTACTGTAGGATTCTAAAACTGAATCTTCTACATTCACTTTTATCATTCTTCATTATCTCCGCCCCTTTCGGTTTTTTCAAACAGATTTTTCACCTCTTTCAAAAGGCTATAGTTTAGCTTTTCTGTGGCGTTTACCGGATGGTGTTTTGCCATGGTTGAAGGTTAACTTTTTTCTGTTGGTCTCGAATAATCTCCATGAGTTACTCAGTGAGCCAAAATCGATAATTCTTATTGGATTTTGCTTTCGACCCATTTCTGGAAGATTGGTATAGTTTTCTCTGGGAGATCAGTTCTAACTTTAACAGGTAGTTCTAATCTGTTGTAAAGTGTCTGTGTTAATTGTTCGTTTCCAAGAGGATAAATTTGGGTTTTGAACATCCAAGAGAAACCGCCACGGGTTTTAACCATGTCAGCATAGGGCTTGAGCCATCTGACAGCAAAAACTGGAGTAATTTTCAAATAGTCGCAAATTTGGAGTTTAATCTCAATCTCATCTTTTTTCATCATTTGAAGAGTATTTTTCACTTCTACCCCTATGGTTAGTTTGTTTGAGTGATGTTCTGCGATGAAGTCAAGATTATGGTTTGTCTTGGTCCATTTTCTTTCGTTGTATTTGTTTGAGTGCGTTTCCGCGATTGTGAAACCTTGTGCTCGCAATTCGGCTCTTACTAACGCTTCTAAATGTTTGCCGAGATTTTTCAGAATTTCATCGTCTGAGTATTTATCGATGAGTTGACAGTGAATTTTAACATGTTTTAGGACCTGTTTCTTAGAGTCTGGTGTATCAAGTTTTGCGTTGAAGAAGAAAACTACTTTATCCTGCGTTTTTGTTGAAGTTTCAATTTTTGACAGGAATTTTTCTTCAACGAGTTGATTTGCTGCTTGTCCCGTTATCCAGTGAAAGAAATCGTTTTCCCATATTACCTCTATTTGGGTAAGGTGATAAGGAATCTTTTGGGGTATTCCCAATCTATCTTGGAATTTTGCCTTAACAATGGGTTTCGCAAGTTGGATATACTTGTCTTTTGTTTGCATGTTTTCGCATTTTCCATTTTTATGAAATGATAAACTGTTTACTTATAAAGGAGTATATAAAGGGACGGTGTCTTTTCGTAGCCCTATTGAAGACA
>JBAZEV010000180.1:0-3285 GCA_041653695.1 Bathyarchaeia archaeon | reverse complement strand
GTTGGTGCATGGAACTTCAACCATTATTCCCTGTAGGCTTTGATTGTTGAAGGTATTGCCTATTACGTTGATGTTTTTGTATGTGCCTACACCTGTTTTAGCTAACCAAATGCCATGTGTGCCACCTTCGATTTGGTTGCCTTCAATCGTTATATCCTCATGCAACCCAACCGCATCAATGCTAATTCCATTGTTAAGAGGTGTAGTAACAATATTATTCGCTACGGTAATTCTTAGGTAATTGCCATTACCATCAAAACGGATAGCGCCAGATGTGCTACTGCAATTAATTATAGTATTGCCCGAAGCGATACAGTCAGTTGTTGTTTGCCCTGCATCATTGTAGAAATTTATTACCCCTTTGCCGCCAACTATGTGGTTGTTAATGATTTTCCAGTAGGAACCGCCATGAGCATGGAAAGCGTCTTCATCACAGTTTTCAGCATAGTTTCCTTCACAAATAACGTCAACAGCATTATGTCCTGTTACGACATCGCCCCATGTGTCTATTACGTAATTGTTGCGGAATCTGAAATGTTGTGCTGTACTGATTTCAAAAAGTGTATCTTCTGCCCCAACTTGACCATCCACGTTGCCATCAAAATATAGGTTTTCAAAAACCATATTTGAGGTACTGGCACATTCAAACATCGGCAAGTTTACACTATCAGCTAAAATAAGTTTAGAACTTGCACCTTGCCCCATTATTGTTATGTTACTTTTTCCTGTGTAATCTATTTGCTCAGAAATAATAAAAGAGCCAGCCGTTAAAGAAATCAACGCATTATCAACGCCTGCATTAGTAAAGATTGTTTTTGCATTTGTTGAGGACCATGAAACAGCACCGGTATTACCATCAACAGCATAGTACCAACCTGTGCCATCAGTTTTAATCAAGTAACTGTAAGGTGCGGTTGAAACACCAATATAGTAATCTGGGTAAGTTGGGGGGTCAATAACAGCCATTGAAGCAACGCCAAAGTTTCCCGCCTCATCATAAACCTTAACCTCTAAAGTGTAAGGTTCCTCTGTGGCTGTAGTGAAAGTTAGAGTACATACACTGCCATCGGGCTCAAGCATTACATTGCTATCGTCAGGGCTAATACTCCAAGTATAAGTTAAATCGCCCTCACCCCCAAACACACGGGCCATATATGGGGTTGGAGTATTAGCACCGATCTTAGTTTCTCCATCAATAGAAACATTCAGCAAGACAGGTTGCTTAGCTTCAACCTCAAAGCTAGGCTGATACAAAACAGCAAACGCACTAACTAACAGAGCAACAACTAAGACAAGAGTAACAGTGGCAAACTTCCACTTATTCAAACTTTTAAAAGCTAACCCCAAATTTTTAATCCCCCATAAATCCGTAAACCCGATCACGTTCTTTCTGCTTGAAATCAGAAACAATACTAAAACTAAACACTAAACCAAACCCTAAAAATAGAAAAGTCAAAGGATAAGCCAAAACTTGGCTACCGCCAAAATAGTAATACTGAGTCAAAGCCATAATAAACCAACTTAACCCCGCAATCACCTTAAGCATAATCCGGTATTCAGTGTTCATCAGAGAAGCCATGCTAAAAACTATCGTAATAACAAAGACCGCTATGAACTGAAACGACTCTTCTAATACCATGTTTAAACAATTAAGCGTTTGTTATAATAAAAGCTTTGCCGTATAAACAATAAGGCTAACATAGAAACCCAAAGGCTTCCATGCTAGCCGAGCGTGCAAACAATAAATTGTATAGAAAGCTTTTAAAAACTATGTCAAATCAAGGCTAGTAGCATACCCACAAAAAGATAAGGAAGAAAACGCACTTTAGCCTTAAACCCACCACGGCCTCGCCTGGCAATAAACACCAACCCTGAAAGAATGGCAGCTAACGTAAAAGCCACTATCGGATAAACAGAAACATACCCAGAGAAAAGCGGCGTAATTGGACAACATAACGCGAGACATACAATGGCCTTACTATCAGCGCCCAAGAAGTAGCCTTTAGAGAAAAAGAATAACAAGAAACCAAACAAAGCCACACCCACCATAGGAACCAAAACAAACACCGCCAACGCAGGCGTAAACAAATAAAGCTCTAACAAAGTTAAGGCTAACCCAACTGGTGCATAAAGCCAAAGCTTGTTAGAAACTTCACCAACCCGATAATCACAGTAAGCAGCATACCCAAAAACAGCGAGCAAAGGAATTATTCTTATGATTTGAAATAGCCAAATATCCAACAGAGACACCTAAGCTTGTTTGTTAAAAGGTTAAAAAATGTGTAGGCGAAAGCCCCGCACTATAATTGGGGTTACACCGTAGAGTTCGCCAATCCCGATCAGCCGAGTTTAGATTTTACTGCCGCCACCAAAGTTAAGATAGCTGAGAATCGCTACTGCACCAACTATGATAATACCAACAGCTACTAGACCGAAGGCAACCCAAATGTTAGATTGCACACTAGCCCATGTAGTGTTAGCATCTTCTGACCATGTTGAATCAGGTGTTTGGCTGTTAACTAATGAGTTAACAACTATGATACCGACCAGTAACATGACCATCATAGAAATGAGTACAACAACTACTCCGCCAGCGCCAGCTTTTGAACCGAGGAATTTCTTTATTGGATTCATTGTTTAAACTTCCGTTACTTTGTTATATCAAGCGGATAAATATTTAAACAAGATATAACCAAATGGATATACATGCGCAGAGTTGCCACAGCCCTAAACGAGCAACAATACAAAGTTTTAGAAAAAAAACTAGAACAACTCGAAATGACAGAATACGAACTAACAAAAATGTTACTGCTTGACTTCTTAGAAACAGGAACCATAGATAAAACAAAAGTTAGATTGTTTGCTCAAATGGCTATCAAGTACGTTATAGAAAGTGGGAAAGAAGCAATCCAAATAATGGATAATGCCCCCTAACTTTTTCTACCGATCCACAAACAACCTATAGAGCAAGCCACCTATCGCCAACGCCATAAACAACACCGCCAACCCACTAGCTAACGGAAACGCCACAATCAAGAACGACCCAATCAATATCCACAAGATACAGAGCAACAGCAAACTTTTAGTGCGTAAGTAAATCGGAACCATGAATAAGAACACGATTAGGCCAATAGCTGTCTCTAAGTTTCCGAAGCTAGAGATAAAGAATGCTTGGAAAAATCCTAAGTAGTTGCCTTCATAGAAGAATAGCCAATAGGAACCGACATCAACAACCGGCAATGACCCCGCGAGAGAACTATCAACGGTGAATACTACCGTGTCCAT
>JBAZEV010000179.1:0-3285 GCA_041653695.1 Bathyarchaeia archaeon | reverse complement strand
AGCAGATATTTCAAACCAGTGGTATGATAATCAAAACAAGTAACATCACGCAGTCTGCCAAAGGCGAGAAATCTGGTCAATGGACAACGGTTTTGGCTGCGGCAGTTTTTGTGCCATAACCTTTTGTTTAGTTTGGCTAATTCTTCCTTGTTTTGTTAGCGCTGGTCTTTTCCAGACTTTAATTTGTTCAATCCTATTTTTTTGTTAGAATATCCTCTGGGTTGCCCTGTTAAAAGAGAAAAAAGAAGAAATAATGAGCTAGTAGATTTCGCGGTCGCCAAGTTTTCGCAGTGTTTTGCCCTTGAATTTGAGTGTTGGGATTGGTTTGTCTTCTTCGGGGTTTTTGTCGATTGTTTTGCGTTTCACTGATTCGCCGCATATTCCGCGGGGTAATAGTTGCCGTTTTACGCAGGTGGCGTAGCTACATGTTTCGATGTTGCATTCGTCGTCGGTCCATTTGCACCAGATTTTGTTTCCTTGGAAAACTACCGCTCTTTTCATGCATTTAAATAAACGGCATTTGGGAGAACAATATTTCGTTTCAGCCAAAATATGACACGTCCTTGTATGTACAAAAATTTTTTAAGATACCGTTGATGTCATCAGCAAATACTGCAACACCTATGGGTGTAATAAATTTTTTGTTTTACCGCTCCAACTTCTGGGTTAACAGAAATTGGATTCTGCAATTGGTTTAAAAAGAAAAACAAGAAAAAAAGAAAAATTGGAAGTCAACCCTTTTTTGTAAAGGGCTAACCTGTTTGGTGTCTACTGGAATTGTGGAATTACCGACTCGCTGATTAGGTCGATTGATTTTCGGACGTTTGGTCCGATTGGTGAACCGACAACGAACTGTGTGATTCCAGCTTTTAGTAGTCTGGCAATTTTTTCGTTGCATTGGTCTGGTGTGCCCGCGATTGCGAATGCTTCTATCATCGAGGGTGTTACGGAACCAAATGCTGTGCCAAAGTTGCCTTTCGCTAATGCATTACGGATTGTGTTTACTTTTTCCATTTCCAGTCCGTGGCGTTCTAGTACTACGTCTGGGCTGCCTGCAACGATGAATGCTACTACTGGGGATGCTGCGCCCATTGCTTTGTCAACTTTCTTGTCACACGCAAACGAAGTGTATGCAGTAACGTCCACATCTGCCATGCTTTTTCCAGGGGTTGCTTCTACGCCTTTCTTTATCTGGCTGACTGCATAGTCGATGTCCTTGGGGTGTGAAGCGTTAATCAGTACTCCGTCACCGATTTCTCCTGCGGATGCAAGCATTTTCGGTCCCTGAGCGCCGATATACACTGGGATTTGTCCTCGTGGTTTGAAGTTGAATTTAGTTCCATTTACCGAGAAAACGTTTCCTTCGTATTTCACGCTCTTTCCGGTAAGCATCTTCTTGAATATGGCTATCGCGTCTACGACTGCGGATAACTGTTTTTTTGCTTCTACACCTGTGGTTGCAAGGGTTGTTATGTCGCCTGCGCCCATGCCTAATACTACGCGTCCAGGTGCCATTTCATCTAGGGACGCCATTGATTGTGCTGTCATTACTGGGTTTACCATGTATGGGTTGGTTACGCCTGGTCCGAAGATTATTTTCTTGGTGTACAGTGCGGTTGTGGCAAGGGTTACGTACACGTTTCGGTTGTTGTAGTGGTCTGTTATCCACAGGTTATCGAAACCGCGTTTTTCTGATTGAATTGCATAGTATACTGTTTTCCAGTATGCTTCTCTTGGTACAAACTCTATTCCAAACTTTACCATTTTTTTGTTCAACTCCTCTATGCCGCAGCCTTCTTTACTGCCTGAGCTACGTCAGCCAGTTGCATTTCCTGTTCAAGAAATTCTGCGGTTTTTTCAAGCTCAACTTTTGCTGTTGCTTCAAGCAATACTGCAAGACCTGTTACGTCTTCAAATGAGCCTGACCTCCATTGACTAAGGAAACAGTTAGCCATGCTGCTTGACATGCCTGCTTCGTTTTTAGTCTTTAACAGTAAGTTAAGGAGTTTATCTGAGAGTGTTTCTCGTTTTTCAACGGGAACCATTTCAACAATTTTTTTATAAACCACTACGTTACACCTCTTCAGCACCACGTAGTTTTTATTACAACGATTTAATCTTTATCCTTCTAACAAATTGGCAGGATACCACGTTGCAATCTTTAGTTCCAGACGAAATCCTTGAGATGCTGAATCGGCAAAAATACCACCTTGTGGGTAACCACTCTGCTGTGAAACGGTGCAGGTGGCTTTACAACAGCATAGTCCAAGGCAGAACCTGCTACAAACAAAAATTCTATGGAATAAACAGTCACCAGTGCCTACAGATGACGCCCTCGCTGTATCACTGCACGTTGAGTTGTGTGTTTTGTTGGCGTGCCCAAAGCGGCGACCACAACATACGGTGGGACGAAACCAAACTGCCCCAATGGGACGACCCCGAAACGATAATCGACGGGTGTATCCACGAACAGGAACGCATACTAACAGGGTATAAGGCTACCCCGAACGCGGACCAAACTAAGCGGGTGGAAGCGTTAACGCCTAAACATGCGGCTATCAGTTTAACTGGGGAACCGACCCTTTACCCACATCTGGATGGGTTAATCAAAGGTTTTCATAACCGTGGGTTTACAACGTTTCTGGTTTCAAACGGAACAAACCCCCAAGCCCTTTCTAGTTTAGCCGAGGAGCCCACTCAACTGTATATCTCGGTTTCGGCGTTTGACAAAAACGTGTTTTCCAAGATTTGCCGACCCCAAACATCGGATGCGTGGAACAAGTTAAACCAAACATTGGAGTTGCTTCCAAGTTTTCGTTGCCCAACCGTGGTCAGGTTTACTTTGGCGCGTCACCTTAACTTGGAGTACCCAAAACTTTTTGCGGAACTCGTGGAAAAGGCGAATCCAACATATTTGGAGCCTAAAGCGTACATGCATGTTGGTTTTTCGAGGTTGCGTATGGATGGTAGTAACATGCCGTCGCATCTGGAAATCAAGGAGTTTGGGTCAAAGTTGTCTGTTGAGCTTGGTTACAACATGATTGACGAGTCCCCAGACAGCCGCGTAGTTTTGTTGAGCCACTTGGAAAAGGCTATTAAGTTAACGTAGTCTTCTGTTTGTATTGTTTTTGGCTGTGAATATTATGTCCCTGAAAGCTATTTTGGAAACTATCCAACAGGTGTTAAGTGAACGCGAAAAAGTCCGCGATGAGGTCCACAAGAGTATGCGTAAGGCGACCCGCCTTTCTAAGCAGGCGATTCAGGTTACTCATCAAGAACGTTTTG
>JBAZEV010000178.1:0-3334 GCA_041653695.1 Bathyarchaeia archaeon | reverse complement strand
CAAGGACAGCAATGAAGTGGAAGATGTCTTTGCCACAAAACATTTGGATAGTCTTTCCGAAAACTATGTGTGGAAGATTATTACCAGTAGGGAACCTGTTTATCGCTCTCAACAGGATTTCAACGAACAGTTCGACATCGTAGGAAAGGAATGACACATGGGTTATGAAATTGAAATAATGGTTGTTCAACATCGCAACGGCAATCTTTGTTCCGACGGGTGGTTTCAGGTCTTGGCGAGACTTGATTTGTCCAAGCCTGGAGAAGGATCAATCTTGGATCTTCTCCGAAAATATCGGGCAAAACAGGCGAACATTCCGAAAAAAAACAAGTATTTTTTCTACGACGACTACGGAAAAAGGGAGTTCAAGGTGTCACAGGACAAATATGGCGACCATCTTCCTTTGGTTCCCATTGGGGAGTTCTACGAAGCCTTGCTTAAAAACAACGCAGCGTTTAAGGAAAGGGATGGTCACAGTTACCGTCGATTCGATCTTGCTGCTGCATTGCTCAAGCTTTTCGTGGAAGGCAATGCTTGGAAGTATGAGCGACTGAACAAAGAGCTGTATGTAACGGCATGGGGTCATTGACACACTAAATGCGTGCGGGCAAGGAATAAAACTTATGAAAAAACCAACAGCATACATTGGGTTTAAGGAGATCCACAAGCTTTTCCAGTTGACAAACGGCAAATTTGTCCGCAAGGTGAAATGGGATGAGCTTTGGCATGTGTGCTATGATCCCTTGGATTGGGAATACAAAAGAATACCAGCAAAATCTCTTGGCGGGTATATGTCGCACACAAAGGAGTAATAACACATCGTTGATATGAAATCATACTTAATCCATGTTACGGTCCCACTAAATGTAGGCGCGATAGTGATTGCTCGTAGTTCCAGCTCGGCTTTGGAGCTACTTAATGAAAGGTTTTCTTTGGTTGGCAAGACGTGCAAGTTTCAAATAAAGGAGATCAAGTGGGTGAAAACGGAGTTGTTTAAAACTCCACAGATTTTGTTCGTTAAATAAACGGGCCCGTGGCGCAACTGGTCAGCGCGGCGGACTCATAATCCGTAGGTTCTCGGTTCAAATCCGAGCGGGCCCACCAAGTTTAGGATGATGAAGTTAATTATGAATAAATCGTTAAAAGATGCGTTGTTAATAGAATCTTTCCTTGAGATAATGAGTTGCGATCAGCGACTGATGAGACCGATTATTCATCGGACAAAGGAAAAGCCGTCCAGGAAATGTCTGTTGCCTGGGTGTGAAATTCAGACAACCCATAACGGCGGATACTGTTGCGGGGAACATTGCAGAGAACATAACAGAATGCTAAAGGAGAAAAAAACATGAAGAGAGGTTTCACGCTGGTAGAACTGATGGTTGTAATAGCAGTTATCGCTCTTGTGGTAGCAATAGTCATTCCGTTTGTGCAAAAATATAGAGCGACAAAATCGACAACCGCTTCGCTTGCTGAAAATCCCACGGAAAGTCCCGCAAAAAGTTCTGTTGCTAGTTCGGATTCTTTTGTATTGAAAGAAGAAAGCCACGGCAATTACACCATCATTGAGGTTAAAAGCGGTTGGGCCACGTGGTTTGTTTTGTGTAGCTCCAATTGGGCAGTCAGGTTGTAAAAAAGGAGAAAAAATGCTGACAAAAAAAGAAAATTTTACAGTTGGACTGGCTATTGCAAGCGCGATAGTGTCGTTGTTTTCCATGGCTTATTTTACATCTGCAGTCAATGCTTTGGCGGCCGAACAGATTGAACTTGAGTCGACATCGACCAATGTTCCAAAGGCTTCCACCAATTCTCCTGAACAACTGCTGGAACTTGAACAAAACAAAATCAAAGCTAGGATTGAAGCAAAAGCTAGGATTGAAGCAAGAGCAAGGCGTTCAGGAAGACCAACATCCAACCACCAGTTCGCAATAACAGTGGAGAAATACGAAGACCCCTATGGTCTGGGACTGTATGTTGTGACAGTAAAAAACGACTGGGGTGAGCAATGTTTTCTTGTGAGCACAAACGCTACCGGCATTATGTCAATCAAATAAGCTCAAGATTGGGCAGGAATATCCATAAAATGTTTTGTAAACATTTTTATGGAAACAAAATGGCTTACACCAATCCCTGAAATCAAGATCCTGTCCAAGGATCCCATTATAATGGTTCCGCTGAACGACATTGAGTTCCAAGACCAAGATGGATCAGTGAATCTTTCCAAGAGAGGTTTGTGCAACGATGGTGCCAGCATTCCTTCGTTTCTAGACATTATTTGGGATCCGTTGAGTCTCAAGATGATCCGGAGCGTAATCCAGCACGACGAAGATTATGTTAAGCACGATTTGGATCCAACATTCAAGCAAAAGCGCCACCAAGTTGACCGGCGCTTTGTCCGCAGTCTCCGTTGCGAGAAGTTCGGTTCCGCCACTCTGTGGTTCACTTTCACCAGGATATTCGGTCAGAAGCTCTGGGACGAACCTTCGCACAGCGTGGACGATCAGAATTGGTTTGCCGCCATGAAAGCCGGTGAAGAAGCTTTAGATGAATGGATCAGGAAAATCTTGGACAACCCACAGGTGTTGGAACGGGTCAAGTATTGCAAGTCCATATCAAGGGACAACATTCGCAGGAACAGGTCTCTCCTTAACGATTTCAACAACTTCTGCTACTGGCTTTCCCACCAAAGCACCTAACGCATTGTGCTGTTTTCAGTCTACTTAAGTTACTTAAGTCATCTCCATCATCTTCGATCCGGCCGCTGCGCTGCTCGAAGTTCAGATCTTTTTAGATGATCAATAAATTTGCACTGGTTTGTTTTTTTGTGCATAATCATTGTGGTTTTTAAACACCAGTGAAGGGTTTTGTAAAAAACCCGATCTATGAGCTGGAGCTTTGGATCGGGAATCAGCTCGATGCTTGCTAGAAAGCATCTGTTTTGTGTCAGAATGTTTGCGTTTTATTATTGACTTTTTAGACTAATCTGATAGTCTGCTTCCAGAAAAGGAGAAATACCGATGAAAACAAAAGTAGTTTTCCGCAGATTCAAAGATGCCAACAAAGATGTGGTTGCCCTGTTCCCAGACGAAGTATATGACGGTGTGGGGTCAAACTTGGTAAGCACCAAACTGTGCACCAGCTATATGCGTTTGGGGCAACATGGAGGTGCTGACTACCAATATGTCATTTCTGATTCCTTTCCTGCCAAGCTAAGCGAATATCTTGAGCTGAAGAAAGAGTTGGAAGAACTTGGTTACGACCTGAACATCAAACAAAGGAGATAAAATGTCCAAAGCAAAAAAAGACAAGTTTGGCAGAAGTTGGAACTTGCCCAAGA
>JBAZEV010000177.1:0-3339 GCA_041653695.1 Bathyarchaeia archaeon | reverse complement strand
AGCACCCACCTCTGCAGATGGGTAACCGGTAATTACGAATTTAATGGTCTGCTTCAACTCTTTTGTAGCCTTAACAAGCATATCTGTTCCTCTCATGTCCGGAAGAATAACATCAACAAGCGCTAAATCATAATGGCGATTTTCTAATTTATCAAGAGCTTCTTTAGCGTTCTCAGAAGTATCAACTTCATACCCATTTTTTTCAAGAACACGCCTTAAAGAGCGAAGTATAGATTGGTCGTCATCAACAATGAGGATTCTTTTTTTCATCTAATCGCAAGCTCCTACTTTTCGGATAGCCCCCTAAAAAACGAAGTACTGATCCGAATCCTTATGCCGAGAATTAAATTTTTCAATAATCTGAAGAACAAAATCGTCCTCACATTCATCTATTCTCTCGCAAGCACCGCAGGATTTTGGAGTAATAAGGAAAATGGCGTAATCTGTTAGAAAGTATTCAACTAGTAAATTTCGTATCTTGCATTTTTTTATGGCACGATTTGGTTTGACAGCGGAGATACCGAATTTTGCGTTCTCGTCAATAGCGCCCTTAACGAATTCCACCAAAAACTTTCACCATAATATCTAGTTTCAAAGAATTATTTATGTCATTTTTTTACCGCCTGTCTACATAGCAAGTTAACAGGTTGAAAAGGACGCTGTTATACGTCTATGACTTCATTCTTTTCAGGAATGCACACATCGGTCATTTCTGAAATCTTCTCAGAAAGCAGTTCAGCTTGCTCTAAATCTCCATGAACCAGAACAGTACGCTTAGGCTTCAACTTACTAACCAACTCAATTAATTCCAGTTGGTCAGCATGCCCAGAAAGCTCAATTTGCTTAATTTCCGCTCTAACCGTAAATGATTCATTCGCAGTCTTGAAGAAGCCCTCTTCCTTTGCCTGCTTTAACGGGCTGTCTGGAGGAAGATAACCAGAAGTCAAAATAACACAGTTATCCTTGTCACCTGACCATTCGCCTAACAAGCGAAGGCTTGCTCCAGCATGACCAAAACCTGAAGTGCAAATAACAATAGCTGGCTCCTCAATCTGGGCGGTCCTGTACAAGTGCTTAACATGCTGATAGTAAAAAGGATTCTTCTGCTGCCTAATTTCCTTCGTGAACAACTGTTTATTCTTGTTAAAGTAGCCATCTATTCTGTGCGCAAGGTTAGATATTGTGTAAACATTATAACGTGGCAAAACCCCTTTTTCAATCGCGGTATCTACCCTTTTAGCCATCTCTTGACTTCTATGAAAAGCGAAAGTCGGAATCAAAACATTACCTCCGCGCTCCATAGTCGACAACATCTGTTTAAGAAACAGTTCAGTTAACTCGCTTCGGTGTGGTCTAACTTTTCCGCCGTACGTTGATTCAGTGATTAAGACATCAGGTTTTTTTGGAAGCGTTTCCAATCTGCAGCCGTGCAATATTTCGGTATCATGAAAACAGAAATCGCCAGTGTAAACAATTTTTTTTCCTTCAGATTGCAGACTGGTCATCTTCGCTCCAGCTACATGACCGGCAGCCTGAAGCTGTATAACTAGCCCTGGTAGCGCAATAGAATCTCTGCTCCACCAACATTGCCCAACCCTGTCAGCATGGCTATCGTCAAAATCGAAAACGCCCTTTTCATTTTGAATCTTTACCATGTCATGCAAAAGATCAACAGTAACATCACGTGTCATTTCGGAGCCCACTATAGTTGGGCTATTTTTTTTGCATAAACTCAAAAGGCTCCCTGAATGGTCTAAATGCGCATGACTAATAACTACAGCATCAAAATCCTTTGGTAACTTCTTTGCTTCTTCGTCTAGTTTTATACCGTAGTCTAATGCAACTTTGCATGAATCAGTTTCGACTGAGATGCAAGAGCCGCCTACTTCTCTGGCTCCCCCGAGCAGTTCAATTTTCAAACTTATTTTCTTCCGTAATCTTGAAACGTTAGTCTTCTAAAAATTGGTTTAATAATCCAACTTTAAGACAAACCAAACCGAAAAGTGTTTAGCACCCGTTCAGTTTACCGCGTAAAAGACAGGTTGCCCAATATTAAGTTATTGACTACTCACCTAGATTTGGTTCATGCACGCATTGATGCTTATTAAAACAGTTAACTGATAAAACAAGTGTTTTGTTTGCGAACAGGCTGTACTAAACGTTGGTCTTAAAACTACAGCCACCATAAATACGCTACCGTGAACTACCCATGAGTGGACATAGAGACAAAATAATACTCGCTTTAACAATAACTCTTTCAATAATGCTGGTTTGCTTACTTGCTTCCTACCTGTCAAACGCAATTACAGCAAACTCCTATCACGATTACGCAACAAAAGAATTTACCTGCCAACCAAACAGCAATTATCCGTTCGCTGTTTCTGCGTACGTTGATTTAGAGGATGGCATGACCAAAACAGAAGCCGCCTTAATAGCAACAAAAGTTTTTGCCCATGAAATGACAAACGCCAAATTCACGCTTAAATCAGCAACCGTTGACGACACCGGAATCTGGACAGTGAAGTTTTCATGGGGTATTGGACAGGAATCGCTTAGCCACTACTTTAACGTAGAAATAAACCCGTTCAACCAAACCGCCGCCTACAGTCGATGCTACTAAGCGATTTGAACTGCAAAAAACTTACCACCTAAAATAAGGTGCCTGCTGGCTTGAATAGATAAAAAAAAGGGAGAAATAATTGAGTTCTTTTTTCTTAGTGTCTTCGAATTATCAGCACTGTAGCTATCGCAATTGCAATGATGATGGCGACTACACCAATGGTTAACCCATAATACAGCGGCGTCATGTCAACTGTTGGCCCAGCAGTCGGCGTCGCTTCAGAGCCTGTTGGCGCTAAGCCCACCGAAATTGTGGTTGCTGCCCCAGAGCTGCCGTAAGAGTCGTCTCCTGCAAACGAAGCAATAATTTGGTAGGTTCCAGTGTTTGGCGGAATCCACTCTATGCCAAATGTGCCGTAGTAGCCGTTGGTTGTGACTGCGCCAATGTCATAGGCTGTGCCGTTTGCATCCATCGCCGTCAGCGTTACTGGAACTCCAGTTATGGTTTCGTTATGCCATATTCCGTCAATCGGCAACTGTTTGTGTATGTACTCCATCTGCAACGCCATTGATTCTTTAGATACGCATGGAGTTTCAGGCTGTGCTGGCGACATGTCAAGAACTGTGCCTGTTATCACTACTCCGTTTCCCTTCGGCATAACAGTGCCCGGCGCAGTTACTGTAGTCGCGGTTTTGCCTTTGCCGAAAACATACGTGTAACCGTCGCTTCCGCCAATCGACAAGTACCCGTCGGCTATAGGTCCAACATCGGTGGTGTGT
>JBAZEV010000176.1:0-3344 GCA_041653695.1 Bathyarchaeia archaeon | reverse complement strand
CGAAAAGAATCAGTGACTCACAGGTTTAGTCCAGAGAACAAAAGAAACTCTTCAGCTACATGAAGAAGCTTCACGCTTATAAACGCAAGCAAAAAAACGTTAGCTGTTTCCATATTTGCCAAAACAGCATCAGGGAAAGTGCGCAGTTAGTAAAGTTTAATCACATTTTTTATATTAGAACAGCCTACCCTTACAGGGGAAACACCTTTGATCTTTGGACACAAAAATAAAAGCCAAGCAAAATTTCATGTAGACTTAGGAGATTTGCAGAACGAAAAAGAACAACTATCCAGCTTTCTGCAGTCAAACCTCAAAGTTACCGTTTCCCCATTTGGGAACCAGCTGACCGTAAATTCAGAAAATCTGTCTGCGCAGGAATTGCAGCGAGTAGTTACCAAGTTTGTTTACCACCGGAACTTTAACAGCACTCACTGGGCCTCCATCGAAGGAACAACCGTTAAAATCAACAGGTTCAAGGAAACAGCCAAGAAAAAAACAGATAAACACAAGGACAAAACGACCCACCAAACCGCTGCGGAAAGTTGGGGACTATAAAACACAGCCCTAAACGCATCCGCCACTACAGGTTTCTGCATTTTTAACCGGGTTTTCACCCTGAATACGCATTCAGAGCTTACTAAAACCCGATTTAGTTCTGCGAAATAGGTTGTCTTTTGAGTAGAGTTAATAAACACAATAGAGTAAAGGTAATTTGACGGACAATGCGATTTAAAGTTGCATCTGTACTGCTTACGTTAACAGTTTTATCGTCGATTGGTTTTGTTATGTCTGCTTCTGAAACTCCGTTATTGGAGTGGAGCAAAACCTATTATGGTAGCAGTGGTCGTGCAATTCAGACTGCTGATGGAGGCTATGCCATAGCAGGTAGCAATGCGTCAATCCTCTTTTTTCCTGCTTGGGAACGAGCACCCACACTTATCAAAACTGGTTCGTCAGGAGAATTACAGTGGAACAAAACCTTTGAGGCTACAGGGCATGTAGCCACATCATCTGTTGTACAAACTAAAGATGGCGGTTACATGTTATCTGGAAGCTCTGTTATAATATCAAATGAGTTTATATCCGAGATATCCGCTGGCAATTTGCCATACAGTGGCTGGATAATCAAAACCGACGAACAAGGCAAACTAGAATGGAATAAAACAATTGAACTGCCACTTGAAAGATGCTACATAATCCAAACCAGCGACGAGAACTTTGTTCTAACAGGTTATATGAAAAATAGTTCCAACGCAACTGACGGTGTACTAATGATGCTTGATGACGGAGGAAATATTTTATGGAATAAAACTTTTGGCGGAGATTCTTCAAGGGTATTTGCCAATACGGTCGTTGAAGCTAATAACGCAGGTTATGTTGTTGGCGGTTCTTGGGATGGTGATGGTTGGCTTATGAAGGTTGATTCAGAGGGTAATTTGCAGTGGAGCCAAACATATCTCATAGGCAAATCTGAGGCACATCTCTTTTGGGCAGTTACCAAAACCAGTGAAGGGGGCTATGTTCTTGCTGGGGGTAGACTTGATAGTGCATGTTTAATCAAAACTGATTCTTTTGGGAATATGGATTGGAATCGTGTTTACCCAGCGGCTGGCTCTTTAGGTTTTATTTCAGTGGCTGAAATTAAGGGGGGCTATGTTGTAGTGTCACAATATGATAAACAAGCATGGATTGCTAAAGTTGACGAAAATGGTGACCTGTTATACGACATCAAATTTGGCGATGTTGATAAGAACAATAGCAGTTCTGTTTCTTCTGTAATAGCAACTGATGATGGCGGATTTGCGGTAGCAGGTAGACTTAACAGTTATTCACCTTCAACTTCCGAAGACTTTCAGATTACGCCCTTTGTAGGTGATGATGTTTGGCTTGCAAAATTTGCCGCTGATTCAGATTTAACGACACCCACATCTGTTCCAAATTTTCCATTATGGGTAGTGCTTTCAGTCTTTGCTATAGCCGTATTATTGGCAGCCGTAATTGTTAGACGAAAAAAATCGGTAAAATAGGTATGTTTTGATAGCTACTCCACAATTCAGATTCCAGTCTTCACTTTTCCTTTCTCAGATACTTTACAGAAAAAACAGCCTCTCAAGTAGCCGAAGGGTCAAAAGCTTGCGCATTCATTTGAACCCTGAATACGCCTTTTGAACCCTTAACAAACGCAGTACACCTTGCGTAAGCCAAAGTGTGTGTGGGGATTAAAATTAATTGGGCAGGTTTTTTAGCTGCAAACGGCACTTCACTGTAAACACATTTAGAAGGAGAATTGTTTTGGTTGGCTGACCGTTCCCGTTTTGGTCCCGCAGGTGTTCCGCCCATGTTCAGGATGATGGGTGCAAAGATAGCTGATGTGCCTAAACTGTTGAAGGCAGAGGGGCTGGACGCGTTGGAGTATGAGGCGGTCAGGTGGGGACAAGCACCACAGATTAAGCGGGAAGACGCCGAAGCGCTCGGTGCGGAAGCCAAGCGCAACGATGTTTTGCTCAGTTTACACGGTTCATACTTCATCAACCTCGCAGGGGAACAGTCGGTTGTTGAAACAAGCAAACGGCGCGTAATTGCTTGTGCTACGGCTGCTGAGTGGATGGGCGCGTACGTGATGGTTTTCCACGCGGGGTTCTATGGGCGCAACGGCAAAACCGAGACCTACAAAAAAACCATAGACGCCATGCGCGATGTCATCAAAACCTTGAATGAAAACGGGATTACGAACGTTAAGTTGGGTCCAGAAACCATGGGCAGACACGCACAATTCGGCAGCATTGACGAGATTTTAGAGGTGTGCCAAGAAGTTGAGCGAACCCAACTGGTCATTGACTGGTCGCACCTGCACGCGCGAACAGGCGGCGGACTCCGCACCGTCGAAGATTTCCGCAGCATCGCACTCAAAGCCGAAGAGAAGCTGGGCACAGAAGCCATGCGCAACATGCACTGCCACTTCAGCAAAATCGAATACACCTACAAAGCAGGCGAAAGACGCCACCACGTGCTGGATGCGGCAGAGTATGGACCTGAGTTTGAGAAGTTGGCAAAGGTTATTGTTGAGTTGGGGATGCGACCAACCATAATATGCGAAACACCAATTTTAGATGTTGACGCCAGAAAAATGCAGAACATACTCCGAAAAGTCACAAAAAAATAGAAAATTTTCTGCGTACTTCTTTTCCCAACTTTTCGGTCTCTTTGTTTTTGCCGTCATATTTGGTGTCTATTAGTAATTGTATGCAGAAACTATAGAGGGGTCTACTTGTATTGGCGAATTTTCTGGTCAATAGTATATGTTGGAAACCTGAAAAAAGGGTAGGGAGGAGGGGGTAGATGAA
>JBAZEV010000175.1:0-3367 GCA_041653695.1 Bathyarchaeia archaeon | reverse complement strand
GTAGGACCCGGACAGGTTTCCGCGAGTTTCAGAAAACTGGACTCGACAACGCTGGGACTGGAAGTTTCGTCAATTATCACAATCGAGGGTAGCATGCTTACTCTGCGAGGGCAGATAACGCCCGCTGTACCAAATGAGGAAGTAATAGTTTACTGGAGCTCCAACGGTGCATCATGGGCAGTGCTGACTACCACGATGACACAGTCAAACGGAAAATTTGAATACACATGGAAACCCGCGACCTCAGGTTTCATAGACATGCTGGCTGTTCGCGCAAGCTGGACAGGCAACCAACAGTACGCAGGCACCACGAGTCAAACCCAAAGCTCCACAATTCTGTCGTTTCTCCTGTTGATTGCCATAATTGTGCCAGTTGTGGTAATTGTGGTGAGCATAGTTGCAGTTGCGGTGCGGAGAAGAAAAACAAAACCCCCCGCGGCAGCAGGGCCAACGAACGCCATTCCATTCCCAGAGCAGCAAACGCAGTAATCAAACTATTGTTTGCTCCTGAATGAATCTGAGCTGATTCATACTTTTTGTTGGTTACGGAAAGTTTTAGCCGCCATATTTGGGGGGTAGGTCGAAGCCGCAGAAAAAACCGAGGGGGAGGGGGTAGGTAAAACGTAGGGGTCCTATCAGAGGTCAAAACTTGTTAACATTGAAATTCTGAAAAGCGGTAGAAGGCTGGGGGTAGACAAAAAACGTGGTTGCCCTCCCAGAAGCATGTTGGGTTCTGTAAATAGAGGGGCTGTAGTCTGCTTCGAGCAACAGAGTTACTCTAAAACAGCCACATATGGATGGTTAACATTGATTTTCAACACGACGTATTTGTCGTTTGAGTAAACCAGATCCACCCACCCAGAGCGGAGAATACTGCGGTCAAACTGATTTACATCATAAACTAAGAAACCAATGTACAGGTCCCTGATTATTGAAGCAAAGTTTCGGCATTTCACGTCAAAAATTGGCTCAACTGTTAAGTCAAACAGCGTGTTCATTTCAGTGTAATTCTGTAGTTCAGGATAGCTGTTTTGTGCAAAAGCAAGAATCTGGTAAGTAACTGTAATGGTGTAGTTAGCGTCTAACTTAAAGAAGTTGTACTGGAACCTAACCGCATCTATGTTCCCATTCGCCAATGCGCCGAGATTACCCAAATCAGGCAAATCAACAAACTTCAAGCCAAAAGCAACCCCATTCGTCGAATCATAAACATCAATGTGATTGTCCAACGTGAGGTTTCCCTTGGAAAAATCAGTTATAGCCCACTGATTCGGATTCACAACCGAAGCGTTACTCCACGGATTCGCCCACATCAAAGCACCTGGCACATAAGCTTGGTCAAACGAAAATTTCGGGTCAAAACACTCGCTCAAATACAAACGCGCATAAGAAAGATCACCCTTCAAAGCAGATAACTGCCAAGTAACCGTCACTGGGTAAGTGTCGTTCCAAACAAGAATGCTTTTAGTCAACAAGAAATCCTCAGCTGAATACTGTATAGTAAGCTTCTGCGGAAAATGCACCGTATCAAAAACCACTGTCCGATTCAAAGTTGACAACGCGAAAGAACGCAGCGTATCATTTTGGTCCCGATAGGCAACAAACGCATCATCCTCAGAGAAATACGTAGCCCTTCGCCAAACCATATTTGTCGAAACATAAGTTTCATCCGAAATGTTGCCCTTAGCCTCGTAAGCCCGCACCATAGTCAACGGATGCTCCAACTCATAAGACAAATCCAAAACACTCTCAGCCACCACGTTCCACTCAACCACAGGGTCAGTCTCCGCAACAACTTCTCTACCTGAATAAACACCAAACCACTGCCCAGGCTTCTCCGTCACAACAACCTTCGCAGAAACATCAGAATTCTGCCCAACCCAAGAACCCGCTTGATAGGCACTTACATCAGAAATGGAGTAAAAAGTCGTAGCCTCACCAATTTTACCAGACACAGTATCAAAACGTACTACCATAACACCAACCATAGCGATAACGATGCCTATGGAAACAGCTTTCAAAGCAGTGCGTTTCCACCCACTCCGATTGTTAAAGTACCCAGCAAGAACTTTATCAACAAGCAAAGACAAAGCAACTGCAGCAAAAACAGCCAAAGCAGGCATCATGTAGTGGATGAACCATTTAAAGGGCAAATACAAACCCACAAGATACGACTGCGAAAGAAGCAACTGAACAAGAAACGCTGTTGCCAGAAGCACATAGAAACTTGACGTTTTTCTTTTCCGCAACTCAAAAAAAGCAATAACCAGACCAGCAAAAGCAAAGAAAAACAAAAACCCAAAATTCAAAACAAACTCGCTGAAACTGACCAGTGAAACCTGATACTGATAAAGCGTCATCTGGAATAAAGCAAAAATCAAATCTCCAAGATACGGCAAAATAGGCAATACGTAGTAGATTAAAACTGCTATCGCTCCTCCCAGAAGTGCCGCTATCAAAGCTTTAGGATACTGCCCTTTGGATTTCACAAACACAAAAATGATGAAAGGGGGCAAAATGAAAACGGACAAAAACAGCGCGAACTCATGCGACATCACTACAGAAAAAGCCAATATGGCAGCCACCAAGGTAGACCCGATGGTTTTCAGCGGCAAAGCCAAATACAGAAACGCCAGCATCATGAAAGCCAACGCAAGTATACTCGTGTAGCCACCCCAAGAATTAACTTCATACAACGGGACACAAAGCAGCAAAAGAGTCGCAGCTAAAACGCCTGTTTTTTTTCCGAAAAACTTTGCGGCAATCAAGTAAACTGAGAAAACCAGAAGCCAATCAACCAGGGCAGTTACTGCTTTCATCAGAACCAGAACCTGCTCAACATTTGTTGCGCCTGTGAACGCCATGAAGGTGTCTAATAGAAGATGGTAAAAAGGCGGAAAAAACGCTATGCCGCTCAACGGAACGCTACCCACCTCCAAGAAAAATTGCGCCCGCTGCAAATGCACCGCGGGGTCATTTCCCAAAACCAAGCCGTTAGCGCCTAAAATAAAAAAGAACAACACAAAAACAATCGCCGAGAAGACCGCTGCAAACACTATTTCCAAGTTTCTCTCGGTTTTGTCCAAACCCGCCAAGATGAGGTAATCTCCTCTAGCTCAAGTCTTTGTGCACTTGAAATATGGCTACCTCATTGTTAATAAATACAAGGCTAAACAGGGGGTCTTTGGCAAATCTGGGTATTGCCTCAACGTCACGCACTGCAATATAGGAAATATTGTAGTCAACCAGAGCTTGGCGGTAATTGAAAATGTCCAGCCCCAAATCTTCAACCTGTTCCCTGAACGTTCTTGTGTTTTTAGCCAGTAAATTTTGGTCATACGCCGTCCACTCTTCCTCAGGTGCTTCC
>JBAZEV010000174.1:0-3388 GCA_041653695.1 Bathyarchaeia archaeon | reverse complement strand
GGTTTTAACCAAAAATCAAACAAACAGAAAAGGTGAACAAAACAAAAAACATCAAAAGATTAGTCACCAACACCAAAAATGTGCTGGTTACCATTCTTCGTCTTCATCTTCTTCTTCGTCGTCCCATTCTTCCCAATCTTCTTCTTCAAACACCAATCCTTTCACCTCCCAGCAGGTCATGAGACCACAGCATAGTTCTGAGATTCAATATACAGATTCAAATAAGCATTACGCAAATAAAAACAAAAAAACTAAACAGCCCCAACTTTACGGGCTACTTCATCTAAGGTCTGAGTAATCCGCTTCCAGTGAGCACCACACCAATAGATTTGACCGCAAACAGTACACCGCCAAAAATCGTCATAATACTTGGCGGTTAACTCAGGAACCATATCTGCAACATCAACCTTCAAAACAGCGTTAAGCCCACCGTTACATTTCGGGCAACGGGAAACGCTCAAATCAAGTCCTAAACTGAAATTATACAAACGCGCCAAATCCGCCAATTTACCAATGTCATCAGTAGCCTTAACCAACACAGCGTCGATGCCTCGGGAAACTGCACGTTTGTACAGTTTCAGGTCGCGGGTAAGCAGTATACGATTCTCCGATTTTGCCATATCCAAAAGCTGTTTGTCGGCGGCGGCTCGATAGTAGTCGACATCGTGCCCCAGCATACGCAGCCAGCGGGTTAATTTTCCCAACATTCCATCAGTAATAAACCGCACACCCACACCTGAAAGGTAGTAGATGAAAAATACAATTTAACGTTACTCATACAAACCCGCAAAATTTCCCTAATTTCCATTGGATGTCCGCAGGTTGTCAGTTTTTATTGTTTGACATAAAAACCAATGGACAAAAAATAGCCCTGAAACCTTTGAGGGTAAATTTAAATATGATATAACGGCGTTATGTTCGTAAGTGACCAGAAATGAGCATCTACATGGACTACGCAGCAACTACACCTGTTGACCCACGGGTACTCAGCGCAATGGAACCATACTTCAGCCACGAATACGGAAACACCATGTCGCTGCACAAACAAGGCAGAAACGCCAAAGAGGCACTTGAACAGTCACGAAAAAAAGTCGCAGCACTCATGAACGCAGACCCAAACGAGCTAATATTCACCGGAAGCGCAACCGAAGCAAGCAACACAGTCATAAAAGGAGTAGCCTTCGCAAACAAAAACAAAGGAAAACACATCATAATCTCCGCAATCGAACACAGCAGCATCTTAGAGCCCACACGGTGGCTGGAACAACAAGGATATGAAATCACAAAACTGCCAGTAGACAAATACGGTTTAGTAAACCCCGCAGACCTCGAAAACGAGATACGCAAAGACACAATCCTAGTTTCTGTAATGCACGCAAACAACGAAATCGGAACAATACAAGACATCCAAGAACTAGGAAAAATCTGCAAAGAAAAAAACGTAATCTTCCACTCTGATGCAGTCCAAAGTTTTGGAAAAATTCCAGTCGACGTAAAAGCCATGAACATCGACCTTCTTTCAGTTAGCGCCCACAAAATGTATGGACCTAAAGGAGTAGGCGGCTTATACATAAAAAAGGGAACACAAATAGAACCCTTACTTCACGGGGGTGGACACGAATTTAACAAACGTGCCTCAACAGTAAACGTTGCAGGTATCGTTGGATTCGCCGAAGCCGCAAAAATCCAGAAACAAGAAATGATTGCTGATGCTCAAAAACAGATAAAACTCAGGGATAAACTGATACACGGCATCCTGAAAACAAAAGATTCACACCTGAACGGTCACCCAACAAAAAGGTTACCAAACAACACCAACTTCTGGTTTGCATACATCGAAGGAGAATCCTTGCTTTTGCACCTTGACATTCAAGGAGTTTCTGTTTCCACGGGTTCAGCGTGTTCTTCAGATTCACTGGAAGCAAGCCACGTGTTGTTGGCGATTGGGCTAAAACCCCAAGAAGCGCATGGCTCTTTGAGGTTGTCGCTTGGAAAATTCACAACAGAAGATGGAGTAAACTATGTTCTGGAAACGGTCCCAAAGGTAGTAGAAAAGCTACGAGAAATTTCTCCATTCAAAAACGGTTGGACTCAATAATCGTACCAGAACGCAGGTTCACCATTAACCTTAAACACCAAAAAAAGGTAGTGCATACTAAGGTAAAAATAAGAATGCCACTTGATTTCTCAGAAATACTGGTAACTGGAGGCGCAGGATTCATAGGCAGCCACATCGTGGACCGCCTAATCTCCGAAGACACAAAAGTTCGGGTTCTTGACAACCTGTCTACGGGAGAAAAAAAGAACATCATTCAACACATCACCAAAAAAAAGTGCCAATTCATCGAAGGCGACATACAAGATTTTGAAACAGTAAAAAAGGCAACAAAAGGCGTAGACGCCGTAATTCACCAAGCAGCACTGGTAAGCGTTACAAGGTCAGTAGAAGACCCAATACTGTCAAACAACATAAACGTAAAAGGGTCGCTTAACCTGCTCAAAGCCGCATTGGACCAAAACGTGAAACGGTTTGTTTATGCATCATCCTGCGCAGTATACGGAGACACCAAAAAACTGCCAAACAAGGAGAACACGCCAGCTAAACCGCTTTCACCTTACGCTGCAGACAAGTTGGCAGTTGAATACTATGCAAAAGTTTTCCATGAACTTTACGGACTGGAAACAGTTTGTTTGCGTTACTTCAATGTTTATGGTCCCAGACAAAAACCTGGACAGTACAGCGGAGTAATATCCGTTTTCGTGAATAATTTGCTGAAAAATAAGGCTCCAACAATCTATGGAGATGGAGAACAGAAAAGAGACTTCATCAACGTAAAAGACATCGTAGCAGCAAACATACTCGCATTAACTCATCCATCGGCAGCAGGAGATGTCTTCAATGTTAGCACAGGTCAACCGGTTACAATAAACGAACTCGTAGAAACGATTCAAAAAATTACTGCAACAACCGAACTAAAACCAACATACACAAACCCCCGAACAGGAGACATAAAATACAGTTACGCAGACATAACAAAAATCCAAAAAAAGCTGGGTTTTAAACCAAAAATAGGTCTTGAAGAAGGACTGACAGAGTTAGTCAACTGGTCCAAAAACCAGTAAACACTGTTTTATCATTTTTTGAGTTTTTTGAAAGCGTTGTCCGTAACTTTCAATACCGCAAGTGCCTCTTTGGGTGTGCAAAGGGGTTCAATTACCTCATTCCTGTTCACGGAATCAACAAAACATTGAAGCTCCGCAGCCAGCGGTTCACTTGCAGAAACAGGTGTATCTTCTTCAACATGTCTGGATAACCATAAGATATCATTCCAGCTACCGTTCTCTATTTGTGCTTTTGGTGGTGCACGGTACGATTTGAGTTGCTGTT
>JBAZEV010000173.1:0-3405 GCA_041653695.1 Bathyarchaeia archaeon | reverse complement strand
TGGAACAAAGTTTACATCAAACAATCTTTTTAATTGCTCTATTCTGCTTAATCAACGTGTGACGATTTATTATACTGAAAGCTTGTTTGGAGAAATAACAGTTAATAACATTTTCTCTTCATAGTATTGTGATGGTGGGTTGAATGTTTGAAAGCCAATTAATCCTTGACCGAAATAAATCTTATAAAGGTGAAAACGAGAGCAAACAAGGGGTTGAGGGTGTGCTGGAATCTAAGAGTAATTTTGCTCAAGGCTCTGTTTTATGTAGCATAATCATTGTAACTCATAACAATCTTGTTTATACTAAACAGTGTCTTGAAAGCCTTAAGAAAACGTGTTATTCAGCGTTGGAGATTGTTGTTGTTGACGCTGCAAGCTCAGATGGCACAGTTGAATATTTGCGGTCTTTAACGTTTGTTAGGTTGGTGTGTTTGGACCAGAATTATGCTTACTCGTACAGTTTGAATCGGGGTATTGAAGCTTCTAGGGGGGTTTACTTGTGTTTTTTGAATAATGACACTTTGATTGTTCAACAGGATTGGCTTCAGGTTTTGGTTGCTTGTTTAAACGCTGATTCAAGTGTTGGGGTTGTTGGACCTAAACTGGTTGGAGATGTTCATATTGAGGCTCAGAAAAAGAGGGGTTATATGTTAGGTTTTAAAAAGGCTTCGCTTGTGGTGCGTGATGGTTTGCAGTTTCCGCGTTTAATTTATCCTGATGGCAACCGTTATCACGTAATTACTGAGGGTAAGGGGAAGGTTTCTTGTACTTTTCTTGTTGGCGCTTGTATGTTGGTGAAGCGTTCTTTGGTTTCTGAGGTTGGTTTTTTTGATGAACGTTTCTTTTTCTCGTTTGATGAAACCGATTTTTGTATGCGGTCTTGGCTGGCTGGTAAAAAAGTTGTTTGTAATAGTAACGCTGTAGTGGTTCATTTAGGAAGCAAAACGTTGTTAACGGTTTCTAAACAGGATTTTAGTAATTCGAGATACAGTAATTCTGAGGCTTTGTTCTATAGTAAGTATGGAGCAAAAGATTTTGTGTTTGTCCTGAAAAAAGTTAAGGGTTTCACTTATTATTTTTGGGTTATTGGTTACAAGGTAGATAGAGCATTTCTTGTAGTTAAGCAGGCTTTAAGGGTTATTCGTGGGCAGGGTTTTACGGTTTTTCTAGTTAAGGCGAAATTTGAGTTAATGAAAGGAGTAAAAAAGAATGAAGAAATTAATAAAAAATAGAGTATTAAGTATCCATCTGAAAAGAAATAAACATGGAATAGGCTTGTTTTTAGTAACTGTTCTTTGTTTAAGCATGTTTATGTTTTTCAGTTTGAATGTGCAAGCAACCGATGAATATGGAGTTTTGGGGTATGACACTTATGGCAGTTTAGCGGCTGGTTCATCTTCATCTAAAGTGGCTTCGCGTTTCTTAACTGATGAAAACGGTAAAGTGACAGGTTTTGGCGGTTTCATTCGTAATGTGGCTGCAAGCGATTTTGTGATTAATGCGTTTGCGTATTCTGATAGTGATGGAATACCGTTAAACTTGCTGGGGTACAAGAACATAACGATTTCTCCATGTATTGATTATCCAGTGAGAAGTTTTAGTTTGGATGATGATTTTTCTTTTGTGCCTAATGTTTATGTGTGGCTTGGCTTTAACGTGCAGGCTGGCGGCTACTTTTTTGCGGTGCGTTATGATGCTGGGCCTGAAAATTGCGGTGCAACCTCGCCTGATACTGGAACTCCTGATTCAACGTTTGGCACTCCAACTTTTAGTAACAATATGTTAAGTGTTTGGGCTAATTACACTGTTATGGAGGCTGACATGGAGGCACCAACCTATTCAGGCATTACGGTTTCTTCTAGAACGGCTGGGCAAGCAAACGGTTACTCTATTTTTGTGGCTGATAATGTTGCGCCTTCATCAGTGATTTTGTCTACTAAGACGGGTTTGGCTGATTGGGTTAATGAAACTGGGGTTTCGGCTGTGGTTGGCGGTGCAACTTATGTTTATACAACAAACGGCGGCATAGTTGGTGAAGTAGTGCAGTACAAGTTTTATGTTAGCGATTCAAGCGGCAACATAGCAACCACAACAACAGGCAGCTTCACGCTTGTTGAAGGTGATGCTCACATTTACCTCAACAGTGGCTACTACACTTTTAACAGTTCTGAAGCGGGTTTCTTGTTCCGTTGGGGTTCAAGTTATCTTTATAGTGCAGGTTCAAGCATTAAGAGTCACTCGAACATGGCGTATGAGCTTAAGCCCGAAGTGTCTTTCACTGTTCATGGTGGCTTGTGGGCTGAATTGCACAGTGACCTTTATTATCAAGCAACTATTGGCACAATGGGAACATGTGTAACAACCGTTTTAGCTAACACAACCGATTATAGCTTAGTTAAGCTTGAATGGACTACTTCAAACCTGATTCATTGGACTCTATACAATGGCTTCTATCGTAACCAACCATACGTTTTTAACTATTTCATTCAGGAGCCTTGGGCTGACCAGACAGCTTTTAATTCTCAAAGCGGTTTGGGTTTTAGAAGTGACTTGAACCAGTTTTACTATACTAATTATACAGGTGACGTTGTTTCAACAGCTAGTTTGCAGGTTTCGCAGACTTACCCAATGTTTGCAGGCATAGACGCTGGTGTTAGCGATAAATTTCCGTTTATGGCTGTTTCTAATAGTACGATTGGCGTTACTGCTGGCGGCATTTACCTTGATGCTTCACCAAATATACGCAGTGACTTAGCGTTTTGGGGTAGAACAATCGTGGCTAATCAATATTTAGAGTTGCAGGTTGATACTAACTTTAATGAAGCACCTGTTAATCGTTGGCGTAATGGAACATCTTTCAATTATTCTATGCTTTTTTATGTTGGCGCTGGCGCTCCAACTGATGAAGGTGGCATAATTGATTTAGCTACAGACCTGTTTTCTGAATGTGGCTTAACTGGCTCTGTTTCTAATAGTATGTTTACGGGTGTTTATGGTGACTGGTGGACTTTGGGTAATCAGGAGAGGGCTTTGCGTGGTTATACTCCTTATGTGGCTAACTGGATTGGAACTGGTAACAGTCACGATTTTTATGTTCCTTATACAGCGTCAATGTTTGGCTCTACCTGTGTAACTGCCTTCAAAACTGCGTTGATGCTAAATACTGGCTCTGGTAGTGTGCAGCTTGACTACTCCTATACTGTGCCATCGGGAAATTTCTCATATTCTACACCTGAAACTGATGTTGGAGGCGTGTTTTGGAGCAAAAACAATGTTGACGTTTCATGCTACGTGCAGTCATGGCTAGATTCCGATAAACTAAACTATTTTGGCAATGTAACAACAACTTCTGAGACAACAATTAAAGCGGTCACTTTTGATTTTACGCCTAAAGGGGCAGTGTTT
>JBAZEV010000172.1:2335-3425 GCA_041653695.1 Bathyarchaeia archaeon | reverse complement strand
AAGGAAATCTCTTATGATGACAAGGGCGAACCAGCCCGTCTTTTGCTTGTGGACTTAAAAGGCAACCGGCGTTATGAAACAGGCAAGAAAATCCAGCCAACGCCACAACCACAAAAACAGGCCGATAGCACGATTTTGCCACCCACCCCAATAATTCCCACACCAGAACCGCAAAAAACGTATGGCGAGCCTAAAAACGAGCAAAAAACGCTATCCGCTGTTCCGCCACAGGAAACAACTGAAGAAAGGCAAAGGGTTATCGCACAAAATCTGCCATTGAAAAAGAAAATGGTAAACTTCGCTTTTGAAATATTCAAAACGCAATACCCCGATGAAAAGACAGCAGGAGAAGAAGCTGTAAAAGCAGTCCGCGATTTTCTTGTGAACCAACTTCACTTGAAACTTGAATCAATCGAAATGGTTGAAGTAGTCGGGCGCCCCGTTGTACTTGACGACACTCTTCCACGCATTCAGGGGGATGTTCCTCTCATCATGGACGAGGTTTTCTGGCATGGAAACGACAAAATGCAGGGTTTCGAGCAGTTCGTGAAAGACCGATTACCATTCCCAGAAGTAGAAAGGGAAAATTAAAATGTACGAAGACAGACTTGTTTTAAGCGTGAGCGGAAAAGCCGAAATCACCTATATCCGACCCGCAATTCCTACATCTTTCAATGGTATGGTTTCAACATTTGTTTCCGGTTATTGCGAAACTTACTATATGAGCGAAGGGCACAAGAAAGGACGCATTAACATTAATTTCACAGCCGACGGAACCGTAGCCGACCACATTACCGATTTAGGGCTAAAAATTGGAGATACCATTCAAATTTCGGGAAGGTTGTCTTCTCGTAAAGAAACGCGGTTCAAAGATAACAACGGCAAAGACATATATTTTTCTTCTATCCGCCTTGAAACCGTCGAACTCGTTTCCGACACAACCGAAAGGTTTTCATCAAAACCTGGCAAAGCAGTAAACAAGCCAACGCCATATTACGACAAAAAAACCGAAGACCAAAACTTCGATGTTCTTCTCGACGACTTACCATTTTAGGAGGTTCCTATGCCGGAAACAGTAAAAAAAACCGTA
>JBAZEV010000172.1:0-2325 GCA_041653695.1 Bathyarchaeia archaeon | reverse complement strand
CAGAATCATCATGGGTGCATCGCAGTCGTGGTCGGGAATCGGATGGATTGATAGCGATCCCGAAAAGATGGCATTGAAAGGCGAATGGTTCATGATGGTAAACTTTCGGACGAGAACCAAGAATGGTCAATCAGTTATCGTGCGCTGTATGTTCAAAAACGACATTGCTTCAACTTTCGAGGAACAGTTCCGAAAACTTGACGTGCTGTTCCTTACGGGGGAAGTTGACGAATATCACGCAGGGGCTGGTTACGACAATTTCCAATTCAAAAACGTCATAAACATCCTTTCGTTCTCTTTCATAACTGACAATGTAGGGCAACTTGAACCACTTTCCATTGAAAAAGCAGAGTGGTTGCAATCGTGTTCCGATTTGTTTGACCACAACGCCCCGAAACCCACGGAAGAAGATGTTTTGCACTACAAAGAACTAAATGCTAAACGGGCAAAGCAGAATATTGAACGGCGCGAGAAAGCAGGAATCCCCATTGGCAAAAAACAATATTGAAAAAATAGTGGTTAAAACTATTGCGTTTTGGTTTAACATAGTTTACAATGAGAGGGGGTGAGATAAATGAAGGACATTTACACAATCAAAGAATTGGCTAAATATTGGGGCGTTCACCCCAACACAATCCGCCGATGGATCAACGAAGGAACGCTATCCGCCAACAAATTGGGTGGTACATGGCGCATTACTAAAGAACAGGCAACGGCTTTTTCAAAGGCAGGGAAATAAAATGGCGACTTACAGAAGTTTTTATATCGGTTTTTGGGACGACGACGACATTCTTGAATTGAACGCCGACGAGCGGTATGTTTACGTCTATCTCATTACGCACCCAAAAGGAACAATGTGCGGTGTGTTTGAACTGTCTATGAAGTTAGCGGAGTTCCACCTAAAAATCCCCGCAGTTCGCGTTTTGAAGGCAATAGAAGGTTTGCAGAAATATGGCAAGATTGTTTACGACCAAAGCACGAAAGAAGTGTGTATTATCAACTGGGTTAGGCACAATTACATCGACAGTCCCAACACTCGCAAATCTCTTGAAGCAAGCATCAAAGCCGTAAAAAACCCCAGTTTGTGCGATTCAATAAGGGGCTTGCCAGGGGCTGTGAAGACGCTTGTAAGCGGCTTGAAGCCCTCTGTTAGGGATAGTACTAATGATATTGTTAAAGATATTGTTTTAGAACCTTTAATGCCTTTTGAAACGAAAGAACCAAAAAAAGAAAAGGTATTAGATATATACGAACCTTTGATTTCCGAATGGAACTTGATTATGAACGGCAAAGCAATTCCCCAAGTCCGCATTCCTATATCCGACAGCAGAAAAAAGCATTTCATCAAATGTGTTGACGACAACGGAATCGACGCTTTCCGCGAAATGATGAACAAAGTTTCCAAAAGCAATTTCTGCACGGGAATCACAAGCAACTGGTCGGCATCATTCGACTGGTGCATCATTCAAACAAACTTCACGAAGATTGTCGAAGGAAACTATGACAACTTGAACGGTGGAACGGCAAAACCATTTGAACGGCAACAAGAAAACAAAAACGATATTAAACCTGGCGAACGCGTCCACGGAAGGGTTTTATAGGGGGAATAAAAAATGGCAACCAATTTCAGAGACGAACTTATAGAAGCATTAGAGGGACACGGAAAAACCATATTTGACATAAAATGGGCGGGAAATGAAGATTTCAAAATTCCCCTTGAATTCATATTAAAAAATGCTGATTTTGAATATTCAGGCTGTTTTGAAGTTGATATGTCTCTTCTCATTGTCGGCGACGATTGGTGGTTAGAGCGCGAAACTGATTTTAAGCAATCGTGTTGGGCGTTCAAAACTTTGCCACCAGAACCAAAATGTTTTGCAAAATGCGACGGAAGATTTCATGTTTATATCGAGAGGTGAGTGCTATGGAACTGATGGAACGGCTCGAAAAGGAATGCGAGTACAAAAACGGTGTCGTTGACGAGTTTCTGCGCGAGGACATTGACTGCCCGATCTGCAAAAACAAAGAACACAATTTTGTGGTTAACGAGCAAAAAATGGAAGTGGTGGCGATTCCGTGCCAATGCGTCAAAGACCGCAACATAAAACTCTATCTTCGTAAAAGCGGATTAGGCTATATGGCGAAGTCGTACACTTTCGATGAGTTCAAGACCGAAGAACCGTGGCAACTATTCATCAAGGAAACCGCGCTTGATTATGTCAAGGAAGGTTATAAGACAACCGGATTCTATGTCGGCGGTCAAGTAGGCGCGGGAAAGTCGCATATATGCACAGCAATTTCCGTTTCGCTTATGAAAAATGGCAT
>JBAZEV010000171.1:0-3438 GCA_041653695.1 Bathyarchaeia archaeon | reverse complement strand
GAAAGTAAATCGTCGTAGAGGTTTTTGAGTGCGCCAAAGCGCTGTTCGTAATCGGCGACTTGTTTGGCGGCGCCCTGCCGCAGCGTGTCACATGTGTGTTTTACTGTGTTGCTAAGTTTGGGCGCCGACACCTATCTTTCACCGTATACTTCACTGTTTCTTTCTACAGCATAAAAAGGATTGTTGACACCAACACGCCTAAAATCCCGTTTACTCCGCATCTGGTGGGCAGGTTAGTTTCGTCAGGAAATGTAAATCTGGTGAAAAACCTTTGCACACAAAATTGCCCTTTTTTTCGGGAGCTATAAATATGGCAGAAACGCATTTTTAGTGGAGTATAATGAAGAGTTTTAGTCAATACAAAAAGCTAATTATTGGTTTGCTTCTTGTGTGCGTCTTAGCGGTGAGTGTTTTTGCCTTTTACTGGTTTTCTACGTTGCCCAAACCTTTACTGCCCAGCGAGGTTCAGGAGTATCAAAGCGAGGACCTTTCGGCGATTAACGATTTTAGGGAAAACTCCATCCACGGACCACAATACATCAACAAAACAACCTACACACTAAACGTCACAGGTCTCGTTGATAACCCGACGGTGTACACGTATGACCAAGTTTTGAACCGCCAAAAATACGAAAAAGTAGTCACCTTGCACTGCGTGGAGGGTTGGAGTGTAAAGATTCTCTGGGAAGGCATCCTTCTTGAAGACCTGTTTAATGATGTAGGTGTCCAGCCTGAAGCTAAAGTGGTGATTTTATACGCGGTTGACGGCTACTCAACGTCTTTTCCGCTGGACTACATAGCAAACAACAGCATTCTGTTGGCTTACAAGATGAACGGCGTAGAAATTCCGCCTGAGCGAGGCTTCCCGTTTATGTTGGTTGCGGAGAGCCAGTACGGGTACAAATGGATTAAATGGATAACCAGAATTGAACTATCCGACAACGTAAACTATTTGGGTTACTGGGAGCTCAGAGGCTACCCCAACGACGCCAGCCTACGATAAAACTGCCCCTTTTTCCGCGGAAACCTATGTGATATTTTTTTGGACACAAAAGACAAAAATAAGTCAGTTCACAGAATGTACTAACCGCGTCAAATCTGGCGCGATGTTGCGGGGTTCCCCAAGCCTGGTATGGGGCAGGCCTGCTAAGTCTGTGGTCGAAAGGCCACGTGGGTTCAATTCCCACACCCCGCGCCACTACGTTCACGCACCGCTATTCTTGGGATATCTGAAACAGAACTTTTAGAGAGTGTACAGCGTTACCCCGAATTCATAAAACAATGGGGGAACAAAATTACGGATATGATAATAGAAAAACCAGTACCGTAATCAGAGCATAAAGGCTGCTGAATTTCTTATTTTATCATCGTAATTTTTCCGTCGACTATAACTACGTCTAGAAAAGTTGATTTTTTTAAAGCCTCAATGAGTTCTGGCTCTAAACTTTCTTCGTACCCAAGAGAGAGTAATGCAGGTTGTTCTGAGAACGGGTGACTTTTGTATAAGGGGTTGTTTTGGCTATCCCAAAATAGCACAGTGAAGCAAAGCAGTCGGCTTTTACTGGTGTTTATTGCTCGTATCTCTATTTGACGAGTACATAAGAGCATCTTCACTTCCTCCACTTTCTTAAGAAAGAATTGTTACTACATAAGTTGAACTTTTATTTATGTTTTACATTGAAGCAAAGGTTCAAATCGGAACATTACTGCTTTCACAAAATCAAAATTTGTCAACCTGCCTAAAAATAACGTGAAGTTGACAAGAGTAAACCAGAGGTAGCTTTTCCCCAAAACGGGTTTAAAACAGCAAAGAGATAAAAACGTGACAAAAAACTGATAAATCCCAAAACAGCGGATTCAATTCCTACACCCCGTGCCACACATTTTCTAAAACTGGGCTTAATTTCGAGGATTTTGGGTTCATGGTTTTACTTGTTGAGGATTGACCTGTCAAATTTGCCTGTTTCTCAAGTTTCTCTGTAACATATTCCTTAGGTAATGGCTGATAGAAGAAGCCCTTGAGCATTTTTGTGGCGTGCCCTTGCATAACCTACTGCGCCATCTTTTCTAAGGAAAACTTGGGGAAATAATAAATTACACCGCTCCGTAACTTCAATCTATGATATGTGCTGATTGCCACCAAGACATAATGCAGCGTAACCCTGAGATGTGCCCATACTGCCACAGTAAAAACCTTATTTCTGAAGAAAAGTTTGCTGAGCTTGAAAAGGCAAAGCCAATCGCGAAGAAAGAGATGGGCAAGATTGATTCAGTCGTTATGGAGTGTCCTTATTGTGGTTCTTCTCAAAAACTTGCTTCAAAGTCAAATGAAGTTACCTGCGCTCACTGTCACAAAATATACACAATTCCTAAAAAAGTTCTTGACCTACTGTAAAGCTCACATTGATTTCTTTAATTGCGTAGAATCTGCTTTTTGACCTACTTTCGCTATGCCTCTTTGTTTTCTATTGGATGAAGAAACTTTGAAGTAACCTCGACCAAGTTGAGCTCTCCTTTAAGAAGGCACTTCACCATTAAATCATGTTTCTCCTCGCCTATTTTTGTTCCAGTTGAAAGAAGCATGTCTTGTAGAATAACGGAAGGGCTTGAAAAAATTAAGAACTGCTCTATCTGAGAACACAGAACCTTTCTTCCAGAAACCAACAAAGGCACATTATTGTTAATGGGTTGCACGTAATGGGCAATTAATTCTTCAGATGAACAATTGAAGGAACGAAAACGTCGCACATTCTTTTTCTTGCCAACATAATACTTGATAGCCAAAAGATAAAACGCCATGCAGATCTCATTACATATAAGGCTATGATTAACACAAAAACTTTGTGCAGCTAAGAAAGCGTTTATCCCTAAAATGTTCAACAACCCCTAATCACTAACATACTCTGAAAACGTCCAGCTTTGCTCAAATCAACTATTTTATTGAAACTCGTAACTGATTCTTGGTGTCTAAGTCCACTTAAAGCCAAATACCTAAGCCAAAACTTCCAAAAGCAATCTGAATCAATGCTTTTTTGTTTAGGTGGAAAACGTGTTTAAAACTACAAGTTTCACATGAATGCAGCTAAACAGCCTTTTCAAGCCGAACTGCGCCGTTTCTATCCTTTTTACGCCTTTCCCAGCCGTGGACTAACCCAAATCTGAACCCAGAATTAAAAAATAACCCCAAAACTGGTTTTTCAAAAGAGAGGGGGGTAGACAAAACATAGAGAGTCTGCTAAGGGTCAAATTCTGTTTTCATGAACCCTGTTTGTAGGTTTCTAATCGACCCAAAAGCTGCCTTACACTTGTCGCAAAAACTTCTCGCCCTCGCATCGCACCTGATAACCCGTACTCTTTGAGTATGTTCAAGACTATGTGCGCTTGCTGCTGAACAGCCTCTTTGCCGAACGCTTCAATTTCAGATGCGGGAGAGTAAAA
>JBAZEV010000170.1:0-3455 GCA_041653695.1 Bathyarchaeia archaeon | reverse complement strand
TTTTACATGGTTAACTCTGTCACGGGATATAATTGAATCGAAGTACTCGTCGAGTTTAAATTTTTTCAGAAGGTACAAGGCAGATTTTTCGCTGCTCAAGGTGCATAAACCAATTTTCAAGCCTGCGCGTTTTAATATTTTCAACGTTTCAAGGGCGCCAGAAAGCAGGTTGGTTTGTTTGGCGGCTTCCAGTTCGTATTTTTCAGCGGTCTTGAGGGTTTCTTTGCGGATTCCTTCAAGGGTAGTTGCGGGTTTGCCTTGGTTTTTCATGTATATCTCTGTTTTTTTGAGCATTTCAAAAATGGTTTCGTTGACTTTCAGCAATGACGAAGGAACACCCATGTTAAGCAAGTAACTGCGGACTTCTCCGCGAAGGGTTTTGTAGTCTAGGTTGAAAGCGACGATTGTTCCGTCAAGGTCGAACACGACAGCTTTTATGGTCATGCAGTCTTCACTCTCACGTGTTACTGGTTGAAGTGCTTAAGCAATTTGGCACGGGAAATATACTTTGCGGTAAAACAGGTTTTTATTGACTTAGTCGAGGTTTTGGATTCTTGTACTTTGTTGCTTGGGGGGTTAGTCTTTAGCCTTCTTATTTATAGTTGGCAACATGGTTTTGGTGGTTTGTTTTTTGTTTAGTTGTTGTTGATGAGTTGGTTCCTATTTACATCAACTACTTAGCCGCTGTTTTATTTGCTGTATTTTGTGGTCTGGTTTGTTTTCTTGGTCTGTTTTGGTTGTGCAGATAATGACAAGCAGATACGTTGCTTTAGGGTGCGAAACTATTTTTTGGCAGCAGAACAGAAACCCTGTTTCTTGGTTTTACCTATCCAACGCATCCCCGAGGGGGGTGCTGCTTATACAAATTGTTTATACAAAAAGTAGATACAAAAACAGCCCAACACCGCCAAAGCCCTGCTGCTCTCTGCAAATTGTACCCCCATTACTTATACTCACAACACCGTCTAAAGCACACATGTAGGAGCCTTATGCGTTTCCTGCAAGAAAACGGTTGGTAGACAAAACCTGTGCAGGAAAACAAACGCCTCACTCACAACTGCAAGCGACTTCTCGCGATATTTTTAGATTTGCAATGCTGGTTTCTGGAACGGTGTTCGGTTTTGGTGCAAAGTCTTTTAAGCTTCATGTAACCAACATGGTAATGGTGAATTTACATGCCGTCACTTGAAAAGAAAAATAAAGCAAAGAAAGCAAAGCACGAAGCAAAAACAGGGAAAAAGAAGTAAACTCCCTTATCTGCCTTGCAGAGTTCCTCTATCCCTTTAACAGGTGATTGAAGACGCTTTCTTGTCTCAATCTCCATTTTTTAATCCAAAATACTCTTTCTCTGATAAGACTAAAAATTGCTTAGAAATAATGCGCAATTGCTTTTATTTTTCGTTTAATAGTTTTTCTATTACTGGCTTCAATACTGGTAGGCGTTTCTTCGCAGTTTTCCACAGTATTTCAGTGTTAGTTTCTGGGTAATCATGAGTTAGAATATTCCTCATCCCCACAATTTTTGACCACGGAATCTGTGGGTATCTTTTCCTGGCTTCAGCAGGCACATGCTTGGCGGCTTCACCAATCATAATAAAATCCATAGTAACAGCTCTAACTACTTTGGTGTCTTTGGAGAAATCATCAAAAGAGAGGTCTCTCATGAACTCCTCCACTTCGGCAATGGCTTTGAAGATGTCCTCAAAATACAGTTTTACGTCTCTAGTCATACGTAAATCGTCTCTTGCAGTATCCTGTCCTTTATTCGGTGCTTCAAAGCGTCTTTCTTGACCACGTCTACTTTTGTTTTCAGTTTGCGGCTTAAGAACTGTTTAAGCGCGACAAAATCCACAAGGTCAATGTCGTTTGGCTCGGCAAAAGTGACAAGAATGTCCAAGTCGCTTTTCTGTTTTTGTTGCCCTTGGGAATAGGAGCCGAATATCCCTATGGTTTCCACTTGGAATTTCTCTTTAAGAACGGGTTTGAGCGTTTCCAACTGGATTTTTATTTCGTTAAGTGTTTTCATAAACAATTTATCTTATGACCAAATTAGTCTAAAAACATTGTGATATATAGGCGAATGCCAATAATGTTGGCACTGTACAAAAAACATGGTTTATTTTTTGAAAAATTTGAAGCTAACCAGAACTGCAAGCACCACGGCAACTGTTATAGTGAAGATGAATGGTGCTTCAGGCGAAGAGGTGTACAGTACGCCGCCAACGAAAGGCGCAGCAATAATCGACACCCGTGTTGCGGTTTGAACCACAGAAATCCACCGTCCCCTCTGCGCCACAGGAGCCATAGAACCCGCAATCACACCCATGTACGCCCACATCGGAAAAGACGCACCACGCAGAAAAGACGACGCCACCTGAAAACCTAAATTGCCCGTTAAGATGAACATGGACAAGGCTAAACTCATCAGAAGTAGCGCAAATGTGATGGCGGTGGTTTTGCTGTACTTGTCGCCTATTCTGCCGACTGCCAGCGAAAGCAGGAAAGCCCCCAGATAGTTGATTGTGCCCAAGTACAGCACACTGCTAACATCATAATTGTGCACGTCATACAGGAATTGAGGGACCAACGTAGAAACCAGCGAAATCGCAAACATCATAACCGCAAAAAACGCTGCGACGGCGCCTAACTTCCAAATCTTCGGGCTTGGCTGTGGAGAATCTGTGCTGGTTTCGGTTGGGTTTGGCTCTTTGGTTTTGCGGGGATTCTGACCAACAATACGCGTCAATGTCAGCGCAGCCAACGAATAAAACACCGCCGTAAAAACAAAAATCATACGCGTATCCAAAAAAGAAGACAGCAGACCTGCCATGGTGGGCGAAAGAATGTAGCCTATAGCGTAAGCAGCACCTAACGTAGTGAAAGCAGATGCCATCGCCCCTTCTTAGAACGCTCTAACACGTAAGCGCTAACTGCTGGAGCCGAAAAAGTAATGCCGTAAATAAGCATAGGAATCAGCAGCTGCGTCCAATCCGTGGCAAAAGAAAAAACCAGCGGTATCGGTATCCACAGCGCCCAACCTACAATCATAATTTTCTTGCGGTCATACCTGTCAGCTAGAAAACCACCCGGAATAATAGTTACTGCAGCAGTCAACGCGGACAACGAATACAGCAACCCAACGTTCTCAGGCGTGGCGTTTAAGCTTCGGATGAACAGGGGCAACAGGTAAACTACAAAGCCGTCGCCGAAAGCTGCCAGAAGGTTTGAGAGGAAGATTATTTTGAGGTTTCTGTCCAGTGTGTCAAATGCCAAGAACTGCTTGAACTTGCCGTTCACGTTTTGCAGACGAGCCCCCAACATGGAATATATTCCATTAGGTTCGTGTAGGTGGCAAAAAGCTTTTGCCAAAAAACACACGTACCCTTTCGGACTAAACTAATATCTGCCTTCCTCCCATATAATACAGCCAGTGAAGCGCCTTGTCCCAAACACCC
>JBAZEV010000169.1:0-3460 GCA_041653695.1 Bathyarchaeia archaeon | reverse complement strand
CTTCTGGGCAACCGCATTAGCAGTTTACGCAACAACAGACATGCAACCAGAGCCTTTCCTCACAGTAATCCCCAGATAAACAAAGCAAAACTAAAACTAAACGCAAACCTCAACCCGCAAAGTTGTTGAAACCAACCCCCAACCAACTTCTTTCTACAACCAAACACAACCAAAAAACCAACCAAACAACAAAACCAACCCAAAACACAAAAACACAAAAAAGTAGTAAAACACAAAACCACCCACAACTACTTCTAAAACAAACAACAAAACCAGCAAGCCAGTCACGCTCCAAGAGAACAACAACGATTCACGAATCACATCTAAAACAAGATAACCAACTAAATCACACAGTTTAAGTTCTTGTTTTTGCAAAGTCTAGATGATTGTTATGAGTAAGGTTCTTGTTACTGGCGGAGCTGGCTTTATCGGTTCACATTTGGTTCCGCGACTTCTAGCAAAACAATACTCCGTGGTTGTATTAGACAATTTATCCTCTGGAAAACTGGATAATCTAAAAGAAAGCCAAAATAATCCCAGTTTTGAATTCATTTATGGCGACATTCGAGATAAACAAATGTTGGTCAATGCTCTTCGCGGCGTGGATGCTGTTGTTCATTTGGCAGCGTTGATTGATGTCGCGGCTTCAGTTGTTGACCCGTTAGGTACAAACGAAGTTAATGTAGCTGGCACTGTGAATTTATTGCAGACAGCTGTAAAAAGCAAGGTTAAACGGTTTGTTTTTGCTTCTTCCACAGCCGTGTATGGAGACGCACAAGTTCTTCCCGTTAAAGAAAACACTGTTTTGAAGCCAATTTCGCCGTACGCTGCGTCCAAAGCAGCATGTGAAGCTTATTGCTCTGGTTTCGCAGGTTGCTATGGCCTAGATGCGGTTGCGTTGAGGTTTTTCAATGTTTTCGGTTTAGGAAACGAGAACAACCCGTATAGCGGTGTGATTACAAAGTTTCTCCGCAAAGCTTTGAACGGTGAAGTTTTGACGGTTGATGGTAACGGAGAGCAGACACGTGACTTCATTTATGTGAGTGATGTTGCTGATGCCCTAATTTGTGCTTTAACAGGTAAGGATTTGAGAGGTAATGCTTTCAACGTTTGTACAGGTGCGCCTACAAGCATTAATCAGCTTGTGGAAGCGGTGAAATCCGTCACTGGCAAAAACCTGCAGGTTACGCATGGTCCTGCACGGCAAGGCGACATACGGTACAGTTATGGAGACGCTGCAAAATCGGCGGAGAAATTGAAGTTTACGTCTAAAGTCTCTTTATCAACAGGCTTGGAGATGCTACTTAAGTCTTTTGAAAAGCAAACGTCTCATTAAGGCTTCCTGTTTTTTCAGTAGTTAATTCTAAAGTGTTTAGAATTTACTCTTTTTAAAAAGCAACGCAGGCACATTTTTAGCTCTCTACGTGTGCTGCAAAAAGACAAAAACCCAGTTTAACTTTTTTTGCACGTCTATCTTCAGGTTAGCGGACGCTAACACCAAATTGGCATATCGCATATTACGCGTAGGGAATACCGCTTAAATGTGGTTTTTGAGGTCTTAATGATCAAGATTCTGACCAGAAGAAACTTCTGGGAATCTTGGAGAAGGCTCAGATGCAGAAACCAGTATTTACGGTGCTATTCGTGTTTTTAATTGGAATAATACTCGTTTCTCTAAGTGTTCCGCAAGTGCAAGCAGCTTCAGTGAAAAATCTTGTTTTCAGTTCTATTAGTACCCAAACCGTTGGCGTTGCTTTCACCGCTACTGTGACCGCTCAGAAACAAAACGGGCAAACAGAAACAGGTTACACAGGAACTGTGCACTTTACCTCGAGCGATCTTCAAGCAGTGCTTCCAGCAGACTACACATATACTGCTGGGGATAAAGGTGTTCACACTTTCAGTTTCAATTTGAAAACCGCGGGGTCTCAAACGATAACTGTAACCGACTTAACTGGTCTTTCAGGCTCAACTTGTGTGACAGTCAACAAGGCTTCAACAGCCATAACGGTTAGTTGTAGCCCATTGACAGTTGACAAAACAGGAACTGAAACAACAACAATAAGCGGATACCTAACCAGCGGTAACACAGGCATCGCAAGCAAAACCATAACTATCTCGTATAACAGCGGAACGAGCATTACAATAGGAACATGCGCCACTGATGCGAATGGCCACTATCAGTTCCAATGGGACGTTCCGGCTTCTGTGGCAAACGGTTACTATGTAGTTCAAGCCGCATTTGCAGGAGACTCAAACTATCTTGGAAGCTCAGCCCAGACAAGTGGGGGTGGAAACTTGTTTGTCGTGCCCGAATTTCCTTTTGGTGGTCTCGCTGCGTTAGCCGCATGCATAGGCGCTTTTGCGTTGTTCAATAAACGCAGAAGTTTCTCCAACTAAACAGTACAATGATTCCAATCTGTAACTACGGAGGAAATAGTTTTTCAAGCAAAATCGAACATAATCCTGCGGCGTCTTCTTTTTTGACGCGAAAAACCTTTATGCAGAAAGCATTAAGCATAAATCGCCCGCAAACAATTTATCCTAAATCTTGACGTGTGTCATATGCAGATGCCTAAAATTCCTGCGATTCCGCGGTTGACTCCCGCAGATAACAAGAATATTCTAGCTGTTGCTGCAAGGTTCTCCACAGTAGCCATAGCCATTTTCGCATTGTACTCGCAGGATTTGACTATGGTATTCAATGATGCTTTACACAGCGAGGCATCATTCCACATTTTGGCAGTACCCTTCATCTTCGCGTATTTGCTATACCGCAAAAGAAAAATGGTCAGCGCCTCAATTCCGCTTTCATCAACAGAAAAAAAATTCTTCCAAAAAAATTTCGCCACCATAGCTGGAATTATTCTTTGCGCAACAGCCTTTTTAGCATACTGGTTTGGTTCCTACACCTTCACACCACTCGAATACCACATGATTACTCTGCCCATTTTTACTGCAGGGCTAATTCTCATACTGTTTAACCCTCAAACGCTGCGGCAACTATTTTTCCCCATAGCTTTTCTGATTTTTCTGACGCCACCACCAGTAGAAATCCTCTACACAGTTGGTTCAGCTCTTTCAGACCTTAGTGCAGTAGCGTCAAACGGACTTGCAAGCATATTAGGCCTGCATTCCACGTTGGCGAGCAATTACGGAAGCCCCATAATCACCCTGATCAGACCAGATCAAACCGTGATGAACTTCAGCATAGATGTCGCGTGCTCTGGAATCTACAGCCTAATAGGCTTTGTAATATTTGCTGTGTTCATCGCATACATAACAAGAGGCAAAAAACGTAACAAATTCGCCATACTTCTCATGGGTATTCCTCTGATTATAGCACTTAACATTATCCGCATAACAACAATCCTAGTAATAGGATATTATTACGGCGACGAAATAGCCCTACAAATATTCCACACCGTAGGTGCAACAGTCCTCATGTTCATAGGAACAC
>JBAZEV010000168.1:0-3468 GCA_041653695.1 Bathyarchaeia archaeon | reverse complement strand
TCAGGCAGAAAAGAGAGGACCGACAACAGACTGCGCTCTTCTCAAACGCTTTTTTCCATAATCTCTACGCCATAAGAATTAACCCAAAATAGTTTTGTCCCAATGCCGTAGAAGCCGCAAACATCAAAAGTTAGTCGTAGAATATGAGGCTTTTTTCTTCCAACAGCAGATGCAGTTTACCTACTGCGTCGTAGACGTTTTCTTCTTTCTTGGCGCCTGTACAGACAAGTTTGCCGCTTGCAAACAGCAAAATCACAACTTTTGGTTCGTCCATGCGGTAGATTAAGCCAGGAAACTGTTCAGGTTCGTACATGGTTTTGCTTAGTGTGTACGCCGCTTTTTCTAGGTCAATCATGCCGCCTAAACTTGCAGAAGCCACAATGTTCTGTATTTTCATTTCGGGTTTGCTGATGATTATTATGCCGCCTTTTTTGAGTTCTTTAACTACTTTCATGACTGCTCTGCGTGATTCTTTTTCAGATTTCGCGCCAGTGCAAACCATTTTTCCCGAGTTAAAAATTAACGTGGCGGTTTTTGGCCTTTTAAGCCTGAATACTAGCCCGGGGAACTGTTCAGGTCGATATTCCACGCCGGGGTAACCTTTCACGACAGCGTTTAGGTCCACTTTCTGGTTTAGCGTGGCGGAGGCAACTACATTTTCGATGCTTATTGTGGCTTTGACTTTTGGCATGGAATAAACTTCTCCGTGGCTACTCATGTATTAAATCGGTTTTCTTTATAAATACATCTGCGTTTGCCCTGTTGGTGTGTTCTGTTGAACAGCTGTTTTCTTGCGTTTGTACAGGGGAACTATGAATTCAATTATTATGAGCAATATTATGAGGACTGCAACTATGGGTATGGCTATTATGCTGTTGTTCCCGCCCAAAATGCTCTGCATGAAAATAGCAACGTTCCCAATCCACGGAATGCGCATAACTACTTTTCCAACAATCATGTCCTCGGGAATGGGGCTCGGGCTCCAGACATCATACTCTGCAGGGCTAGGCGTAGCGGGCCATAGGTTCCACCCGTTTGCGTCACCTTTAGTGTAGAAGTACCAAGTGCCTTTGATTTCTTCTTTGGCGACTATCCTGTGGACGATGGGACCCATAGAATAGGTGTTGTAAACGATTATGTCGCTGTTCGGGTAGTTTGCGTTAAGGTCAGCAGGGTTTACCTGTTGAATGATTACTATATCTCCGACTTGTATGGTTTGGTCAAACGGGTGGGTCCACTCGTAACCAGGTCCACTATTACCAATGGACATACTTGCAGTTGGAACTACTCTTATCAGCCCCATGATTTCGGCGATGAAAAAACCAGAGACTATTAGCAAAACTATGGCGACGAAAAAGGCTGTTTGGAAGTAATCATTTTTCAAGAGCTTTTTTATGGGAGTTGTCAACTTTTGCCTTCCATTTGAGTAATGAACTGTTCTGGTTCCAAATAGAGCTTGATGTTTTAAAACTTACCGCTTAACCGTAGAATTGACAAAAAAGGAAAAAGGGAGTTTGTGGAATTAGGTGTAAGCGTTAATGTCAACTGGTAGTTCCGCTTTGGCTGTTGTCGTTGCGTCGTGTGTTTAGATTTTCTTTTTGCTTAAGACTTCGCGGAAGGTAGCCTTGCACTTGGGGCATTCAAAGAGCCCGATTTCGAGCTGCATACGTTTGCCTGCTTTGTCTGGGCGTCCAGCCATTTTCCAAGTCTTCTTTGGCTTCGCGACTTCGGTTCCGCATTTTGTACATTTACCCATTTAATTTCCTCCGTAATGTTACACCTTCATGGTTTCTTATGATGGTGAATAAAAGATTTTCCATTGCGTTCGCATAGAAAACCTACATCCAGACAGCAGGATTAGACACTTTTATGTAAAAGACCATTGAAAACCACTAAAAATAGGCAAGCATAAAGTAAACAAAATGCGCGCAAAAACACCTGCAGTGTGAACCGAAAAGGTCTCCAAAACCGAGCGCCTACAAAAATTTTCATCTTGATATTTCACAGATTGAACCGATAGGGAGGTGTGCTCAAAGTAGACCTAGTGTAGTTGCAATAAACAACAGGTAAATGAACAAAAACAATGCGCCTTCTTTCAAGCCAAGTTTGCCTTGGGACAGGAAGTACCAGAAAAACAAGTTAGTAATTATTGAAAAAATAACTATGTTCTGGTAGGCCACCATGTTCATCACTACAGCGTGACCCATCAATGCTGGAAGGAAAAGCGTAATCCCCAGAATCAAGGTTATGTTTACAAAACTGCTTCCGATTATGTCTCCAAGCGCAAGGGCTGAGTGCCCTCCAACAAAAGCTTTCAAATCCAAAGTAAGCTCCGGCAGACTGGTACCTATAGCGATTATTGTTGCACCTATAATCGTTTCAGATAATCCAATCGATTGAGCTATGACAACTGCAGACTCCACAAGAAAATTGGCACCTACAACAACACCTAATGCCCCAAGAATAGTTAGAAGTATGTAACGCTTAAGCTTGCTTCGTTCATCCGGAGTAACAACCTCGCTTTCCTCTTCAGGCATTCTTACCTTTGCCATTTGGTACATGTAAATTACGAAAACTGAGATCAGCATCAGTCCAACAACCCAAGTGGCTTCCACTACATAAATCAGAATCAAGGGCACTATGGATGCAACAAGCAGTCCAAAGTGTATGTTGCTTAGTTCGTGTTTTGCAAAATTAGGAATAACCGTGGATCCGCTAGTACCGCTATTCTTCTTTCTTTGTCGCATGTAAAGAATAAACGCGGCAAGACCAACGACTAAGCAGATGTTAACTATGTTTGAGCCCAAAACGTTTCCTACAGATAGCGCAGCACCACCAGACATGACAGCGACAGCCGCCACCGTCAACTCAGGTAACGAAGTAGAAAACGCAATCAAACTGAAACCTACGGCGGTTTTCCCTAGCCTAGTTATCCTTGAGACGTTTAGCGCGTTGTTTATTGTGAGGTTACTGGCCCAGTTGAGAACAAGAAAAGAGACAGCAATAATCAAAACGTTTACTACTAAATCCATTATTGCTATGTCGGCCATTTTTCTTTCCCCTATTCAGTCGTATTTATATGAATCGACTGCCGATTCAACGGCGTGTACATTTGGATATAAATATTCCTCTTTCTCGATTAGAATTCCCCCCATTATAGGCGAAGAATTAATCGAGTACAGCCGTTTTATTGTTTGTTTACTTTAATTGCTCAATAAAAGGACTGACAGAATTGCCAGTTATTTATTGAGATATATCGTTTGGGTTGGAAACGCCATTTCTATACCTTCTTCCTCAAAGGCTTCTTTGATTGCAAAGTTGATTTGTTGTTGGATATCCATATACTTAACGTAATCTGCTACACCAACGTAGTATACAACTTCAAACTGAAGACTGAAGTCACCAAATTTGGTGAAGTGTACGCGGTCCATTTCAGCTAATTCTATATCGTTGATTATTTTTGTTATT
>JBAZEV010000167.1:1792-3488 GCA_041653695.1 Bathyarchaeia archaeon | reverse complement strand
TGATTGGTTTGGCAGGGGTTTATCAGTTATTTCATTTTTAATCAGTAGGTCGTGCCAAGGGAAGGAATAGAATTCGCCAATTTTAAAACGTGAATCTTCTTTTCCAAGACATTTTGTCCAGTCAATTCTTGAAAGCTGGTTAAGCCACAACACTGTTTCCTTGTCAGTAACGCCAGCTGTAATTAGGTCTTCAAGCAGCAAGATTTTGGTGTAAACCTTTCTTGCAAGAACAACTTGGCTCCAGCCGTATTCTCGTATGGCGTCAACCATTATTTGAAAACAAAGTCGCGGCTCGGTGGATTTAATTAATTTTGCGGAGGTCTTCAGTAGTAAAGGTAGGCTACGGTTACCGTCTTGTTCGTCGGTTTTGAGAATGCCCATGTTTTCTTTGTTCATGTTGATGCCCACTATTTTTTAGTTGGTGTTTCTCCGCAAGTTTATTCTACATAACATACAGGGAGAGCGCATAACTGTGCATATGTTTTGACTATACTATTCACTATGCAGGTACCTATTAAAAACAGATGTAGTATATGTGAAATAAAGCATTTGCGAACATAAACCATTAATTTTCAAACGCTCCCAAAAACGCAAACCTCGCTTTTCAACAGGTTTATGCATCATCACACCCTTTCGTGAAACTTCGCCTTGCAGCTTCCACGTATTTGATGAATTCAAGCTGTTTTGTTTGTCCAATCTTGAGGGGGCACCCAGTTTTCGCGTACAGGTTTTTCATAATTAATATCTCTAAGAATCTGGCGCCTACACCAAAGATTCTTTCAAGTCCTTCTTGAAACCGTGGCAGGTTTTTAGGTATCTCTTTTCGGGACACTTGGAAGCGCTGTTCTATGTTGTAGTAAATTGACTTTTTGACGGGTTCGCCCATTGAAAGAAAAGCGTCGTCTATGGAGGTGAGCAGCAGTTCATCGAAGTCATTTGAGTCTGTTGTCATTTTTGAACCACAGATGGCTTTTTGCGCCCAATTTATGGGGAGAGGGTTAACTATCAAATAGCACCTATCGTCTAAAGTTGATTATATATACATTTAAAGGTAATGAATCATTAAACGTTTTTTATACAGTCAAAGTCGGAACAGTACTTGAATTTATGATTTTAGTCAGGGTTGTGTCTACGATGCAAACTTTCCTTCATCAAACTCAACTCCTTCGCGTAATCCATAAAAGCTAACCTCAGGGCGTCGCTTTCACTTGTACCCAGTCGTCTCGCTAATTCAATCAGAATCTCCCTCTGCTCGTTGCTCAACCATACTTTCACTACACGTTTTCTATGCATACAACCATCATCCTATGGGAAAAAACCATCCGACAGGTCCACCCGAAGGCACCGTGCATGGACTATTAGACGGTACAATTCGAGTTTTCAGTTTCGGCAGCATATTAGGGTGGTGTCAGTTATGTGAGGTTAAGTAAGAATGACATGGGAAAACACGGAACAATTCATCCGAAGCGGGCACCGAAGTCCCGAAGAATTCCAACAAGAAACCCTAAAAACCATCACGTTAAGCGAGAAAGACGGCGTAAAAGCCGTAGTCGGCAAGCCCCAAGGCAGCAACGCCATAGAAGTTTTGAGTTACCTTTTTGAGAAGAGCAAAGGCTGGACCGTGGAGAAAGCCAAAATTGAGCGAATTATGCCCAAGATTTTTGAGAAGTACGCTGGACCTGACGTGTTGGCGTTG
>JBAZEV010000167.1:0-1782 GCA_041653695.1 Bathyarchaeia archaeon | reverse complement strand
GCCCTGAAGAATTCCAACAAGAAACTCTAAAAACCATCACGTTAAGCGAGAAAAACGGCGTATTCTATCATGTAGACCCAAACCATTCATGGGAAGGCCAGCAGTCAATTGTGTTTCAGCAATTATCATGCCAGCTACTGGGTTGATGAAAAAGGCATATACCCCGCTGGCGTTTCACAGGACCCTCCGCTTACGCTTTCTGACTCAACTCCAACGCCAAGCCCAACTCCCACACCTACACCCACCATAACCCCGACAAGCACTCCTAACGCCCATGCCGACACCAACTCCAACACCCACTCAAACATCTTCACCTACTCCAACTGCCACACCTACACCAACACTTTCTCCAACTCCTACACCAACAGCTACATCAACGCCCACACTGACACCCACCCCCACACCTGTACTCACAGCAACACCAACTCCGCCCGTTCCAGAGTTTCCGTCAGGCTTAGTTGTGGTTTCGCTCTTGATGGCTGCCTCACTGGTAGGGGTTTTTGTCTACAAAAGGAAACAGACAAAAGTTTAACGGGAAAAACAAAGGTGTTTCTATGGTGTTCTTCAGGGAGAACTAAAAGCAACTTCAACATAGAAGTTAGTGAGCGAAGTGAAAAAAACACTCTTAACTACATTTATTCTCTTTACAATAATAGTTATCTTAGTTGTTGGAATTCAAAATGTTGAGGTAGTAGAAGCTAACTGGATTCCCCTACAGCCAGAAGTTCCACCCCCTCTACCGCCCACAATCTCAATAACCTCTCCAGAAACCAGAGTATACCATGAAAAAGAGATTGAATTCAATTTTAATATACAAGTCTCACTTAGAGATAATGTCGAATTTAGAGTCTGGAATGAAACAACTCAAACCAGGTATAATCGCACATTACAAGCACCCCAAGACAAAGCAGGAATACCCTTCATTTCCTATAAAATAGACGACACAGAAACTATTTTGAAAAACATCACAGCACCATCAGTTAGTTCAGCTTCCTTCAATTATGCCATAACTCTAACAAACCTCTCTGAAGGAATCCACACTTTAACAATTAATGCATCAGGCAGGCAATCGGCAGCAAATCTTGTAACGATGGGAGTTTCTCCAGACAAGGACCCAATTTTTCTTTGGGAAGAGACACAATACAGCGCTGATGCATGGAGTAGTTCTGAAGTAACTTTCATAGTAGACACTGCTCCACCAACAATTTCAATCGCCTCACCCAAGAACAAAACTTACTCTGATAATTTTGTTCAATTAGCATTTACTGTAGATGAGCCAGTCACTTGGACAGGTTACAGTTTAGATAACGCTGAAGTTGTACCATGCAATGAAAATACAGTCATCACGGGTTTATCCAATGGCGCACATAGACTTGTTGTTTATGCAAATGATACAGCCTCAACGGTTGGAGTTTCAGAAACAGTCTACTTCACAGTCCAAACTGTTCCTGCAGAACCTGTCTTTAGTATGCCTAAAGAATACCTCAACTATACAATCACAACACGAAACGGCACGCCATGGGCAATAGTTGACGGAACATACCCCATGTACTGCCCCAACGCAGGCAACGCGGGCAGCATATCGATGGCTTACCCAACACACCCAAACACAATCAACATACTCATTAAACTAAATGAAACGCAGCTTAGTTGGACAAACTTTACCGAACAGTTCCCAGATGCACTGCATCACACCGTAATCGGGGATTGGGCAATGATTGAAACATCGTTCACCCCATCGGAGTTTTTTGTGCTTTCAATCCACTACGAGCACCCAATCAC
>JBAZEV010000166.1:0-3500 GCA_041653695.1 Bathyarchaeia archaeon | reverse complement strand
TTGGTCACCCTCATAAATGACGTCTGGAGTAAACAGGGTATGCGCGTACTTAGCGTAGTTTCCCAGTGACAATCCTGAAACGTTGCTTCCGCCTGCTAAAACTGCGCCTGTAATCGTTGATTCCGTATAAGTGCGTAATGCAACGTCTAATTCGCGGCGGGTAATTTCGTTTGAAGCCATAAATTCACCTTTTATGTTGCTGCCGCTGGAACATACGAGTATGCAATCCACGAAACGTATTGTTGTGTTCCCGCTGAATTATCATGTTTCTTTATTGCGACAGTAAAATTTGATGTGCCATAACTGCCTGTTGTAACCATTTCGCCTGCGACACTTCCGTTTGCAACCACTAAAGTTGGGGTGTACGCAAGATGATGGGCTACTGTGCCGCCGTCAGCGACTAAACTTATTCCTTGCTGTCTAGTTTTGAATCCCATATTATTGTCAATGACTAGTTTGTCCCATTCATTATATAACTGGATTGTTGGAGATGTATTGCTGAATATGAAGTCGTTGTCTGTTATTATCCAGTAGCCTAACTCTGATGCTCCTGTCTCGTAGGCTGTGCTTATGCTGTATCGTTGAGTTTCAGTTAAAGCTAAAGTGCCAAACTGGTTCCCCCTGAAATTAATGTGGTTGCACGGGTAAGCCGCGGCTGCTTTAACATGTACTGCGTCATAACTGTTAGAGCTTGAGGCGCTGTTCATGTAAAAATTGTTTTGGTCTAAATCAACGTTTTCGCAGCTTTCAATCCATGCTCCAAGAGTGCCGTTATAGTCTATTCGGTTATCCGCTATTTTTATTCCTGTGGCACCAAGCAGTTTTACTCCTGTGTATGTTGAACCCCAAAAATTGTTGCCTATCAACTTGTGAGAAGCGTTAGCGTAAGAATACAAGCCTTGAGCGTTAGCGCCCACATCATTATCAATTATGAAGCAGTCGTAAACGTTGCCGTTTAAAGATATGCCCGTGTCGTCAGCGTATGTTATGCTGCAGTTTGTTACCCAGTGAAGACCAGTGTAATAGGATTCTGGCTGTTGAAAATGAATGTTAAACGCTTTAGCGCCTGTGATTCTGCAATTATTAATTCTTGTCCCTATAGCGTAAGAGTGAATGCAACTTAGACCTGTAGCGTTATTTGCTTTATTCCCGTTCAAATACAAGTTTTCTATTTGAACATCATTAGCTCCATAATTGATAAGCAACAAGTCATCGTTTGTTCCGTCTGCAAGTTTAAGTTCAGTAGCTAAAGTTTCTCCTACTAAGTGAATGTATGGATTGTTAACTGTTAATTTTGTTACTTCGTATTGATTGTTTTTTAAAAATAGTAGTCCGCCAGTTGTTGCCGCGGTTAAACATGCTTGGATAACGGCTGTTGGGTCACTGCCGTCAACGCCTCCCGCGTCTGATGCACCGCCATAAATCGTTTGATAAGCATTGCACGCATAATAATCTGTGCCGTCAAAATCTATAATAAATTTCTGCTGACTCCTAAACACGCCTGAAGCGGTGAAACCGTCTATTCGGTCAACCATAGCGTTCCAGTCAAGACTATTACAGCCTCCGCCGCCACTAGGCGGATACTTGCGGGGGTAACTCATTTTTTACACATTCTCCATTTTCTTTAAGATGTTGTCTAAAACGTTTTTTTCCCTGAACATGCCTGGTTCAAAAACGCCTGGTTCAAAAGTTGAAACTATCGGGCACGTTTTCTCCATTTGGTCAAGTATCGTTCGCAGTGGACACACATAATTATCCAATCCAGGCTCCACTACGCCTGGTTCAAACACTGTTTTAAAATACGGCAAAAAAACATAGTCTCCTTTAAGCATTAATTAATAGGGTCTGTTACGTTGTCGGGTGGTGGATACTGATTTAATACATGTACCTCCCGAAGAGTTAACAAAACCTTAATCAGTCCCTTATGAGTCATTTACTCAAATTTGAATAGTTAAATTGGATTATAGAAGGCTGTCCAACGAATAGTATAATTGCCATCTGTCAATGTGTCTACAGTGAATTTAGTTGATGTTATTCCATAAAGGTAGTAGGTAACGCTTTTATCATCCGCATTATCTGTAACAGTAACATGTATACCTGTTGGCGTATCATATAATCCGTGATTGATGTTTCCGCTTGTATGTGCTCCAGTGATTGTTGTGACACCTGACTTAGAAACCCTGAATCCACTGTTGCCGTTTTCGATAATTGTGTCTGTCGCCTGTAAACTGAAAGGGGCTGCAATGTTGCCTTCAATAATGTTATCTTTGTACACGTTGTTTAAGCAGCTTGCGCCTACTTCTTGCACAGCATACCGCATATAATGCGGCGTAGAAACATCAACGATTTTGTTGCCTAAAACATGAACATACGTGCTGTTGTAAACGGTGACGCCTGAACCGTCAGAGGCTTGGTTGTCACGGTTTGGATTAGCGATGGCGCATCCCATGATTGTAACCCAGTTGCAGCCAGAAAGATAAATGCCAGAGCGGTTAGTGGCAACGATTTTAGCACCGAGTAATTCAAGAGTTGAAGCCTGCGCGTAAATGCCTCTAAACCCTTCAAAGTGTCCGCCAATGATTTGCCCAGTAGTTGAAAACAATCCTGCACCTGCCTTATCTGTTGCTCCACCGATGTCTGCTTCAACATCATACCATTGCCAATCTCCGCAACCATCATAATAAATTGGGAAATCATCACAGAGACTAACATATAATTTCCTCAAAGTATGTTTGCCTGCATCTTCAACTTTTAAACATGGTAATGTGAAGCCTCGTATGCGCAGGTTGCTCAGTTCCCATCCTTCATTAATGAATGCGCCGTTAACGTAGATGCCGCCGCCTGTATAAGTTGTTTTATCACATAATATAGCTAAGTCGCGGATGCTAAAAACGCCGATGTTGTCTTCGGTGTGGGTAACTGTAATGAAGTAAGCTGCGGCATCACTGTATTGTTTAACTAAGATTGTTCCTGTTTCGTTGCCTGAATCGTAAATTCTGCCCCAGCCGTCACCTGCTAAAATAATGTTTTTATCAACTAATGTTAAGGGTGACGTTAAGATATATCGTCCTTTTTTAAGATAAATAGTACCGTCTGCTGTGGCGTTTATTGCAGCTTGAATCACCGCCGCGGCATTGTCACCATCTATTCCGCCTGCGTCACTTGAACCGCCATAGGTTAAAACACCATTTCCATTTACTGCATCGTAGACGCCGCCAACGTTTCTTATAACATAACTGAAGGGATACTGTATTGTTACGCCACTTGCGATTATCATTCCGTTTGCAGCGTCCACCATAGCGTTCCAGTTTTCACCGTTAATCACTGGGGGATATTTTGCGGGATAAACCATTTTTTCTGTTTTCTCCTATTGTTTGTTTAATTTTTTACTGAGAATTCTTGGTTGAAAAAAACTGTTTTTTATGCGCGCCTAAAACTTCTGCCAACCAAAACTCTTATCGCCCGATTATACTGCTCCACATTCACATTTAACGGGGAAC
>JBAZEV010000165.1:0-3503 GCA_041653695.1 Bathyarchaeia archaeon | reverse complement strand
AACGACTTAGTGGATTTAGTGACGGCTCTTAAAGACGGCGCGGCGGGTCCACACTGGATAGTTACAAACGACGATAAATTCAGGTTTAAAACTGTAGGCGCAAACCAGACAGGCTGGACTAAATATTATAGTGGAGCCACAAACACTGACGGCAAAAGCACTTTAACTTACGGCGACGACTACGAATCAAGCAATTTTGAATTATTACCAGCGGAGATAAACACTGTTGTCTATTATGGCGCATGGCGACGACCCAGCAACGGCGACGTATGGACAGAAAACACCGCGGCGTTATGGAGCGAAGCAGACTGTGATGTAACAGATGACACAGACGCGGGAGATCATAAAGTTAATAACGCGTCAATACTTATGACAGCTAACCATGCCGTAAACATTCCAGCATGTGCGTATCCGTCAACAGGCGACTTAAACTACGATTTTAGCAGTGCAGTATTTTCAGACTTTAATGTGCCTTCTTTAAACGTTTGGCTTAAACGCAGCGCGGGGTCAGTATGGATTGATCTTGTTTGCACCACTGGGTCATTTCGTTATATTGCTTGGAACGACGGAACCAGCAAGGGCATAATGACAGATGCCGACCGTTGGTATCACATAAACGCGCCGATAGGCGACTACGCAAACATGCAAGAAGAAATCTGGGATAACGTGTTAGGCACAGCATCATGGGATGATATACAAGCAGTTGCTATAACGGGTTCCGCAGGCGTAGGAACAAAAGTATGGATAGACGGCTTATATTTTGGGGACTCAGCCGTGTGCCGCGTAGCAACAAATACTAGTGTCACACCCGACTGTATGACGTTAACAGTGGATAACATAGGAAAAGACGATTCCCTAGTAGCAAGCGACGACAGCGGCGTTATGGCTCAGTTAGCTAAAGCAGAACTACAACGGCAAACAACAGAAGCCTTCGTTGGAAACTTGAAATGTCAAATGTTCCCGTCAGCACTGCCTGGGCAACTGTGGAGTGTTACAGCCGCGGATTTTAGAGCCGCTAAACTTGAACATGAAATACACAGCGGCGACTACTCAACAACGTTGTACTTAACAAACGACTTAATCAACGGCAAAACACGGTTACGGTATGACGACGTAAACAAGGTTTATGCTTCAATTAGACCAGAATGGCAGGACCGTCAAGCCAGCAACATTAAAGCAGGCTCAGTGGATTATCGTATAGCGCGACTAGTTAAGGACTACGCGCCATAAAATAAACGGAGAATGTCCCGAAATGTCCCAAAAATTGAAGTCTGTATCATTCGAGCAGTTACTAAGAGAATTTAACAGCACAAAAGGATGGAACAGTACCAAAGAAATGTTAACTAAACAGTATGTTCCCTTAGAACAAATACGGTACAAACACGGCTATGAACGTTAACGTTTCAACATAAAATAGAAAAGTGAAAGAAGGCAAAACCATGACGGAACCACAGAATAACCCTCAAGAACAGCTTAAAAAGGGTACACCCCCTTCACGCGTTGAAATCCAGCTTATGCTATGGGACAACTGCAAATACATAACAGAGTTAATAGCAGATTTTAAAGCTAACAGGAAACAGCCATGCAAAAAATGGACTAACATAGTTTACTTTATGCAGAGCCAAAACGCTTTAGGTAAAACACTGTTAGACTCAATAAAAGACAGTGAAATAGACGATTTAACAAAGCAGATACAAGAAATAAAAACAACGTTAGAAAACAAGGGAACAATAAAAACATGACAACCTTAACAAGTCTTAAACATGAAACAGCTTTAATTACTAAAGCGTTAGCTGTCAACGAGAAACAAACAGTTAAAGTAAACTTGTGGCGACCGAACAATCAACCGCAATACCTTATTATAACTAAAAGGTGAAAACATGACATCAATAAACAGCATTAAACGTGAAGTAGAAATCCTACATAAAGCCTTATTTCTTAAAGGCGACAACGATTGGCGACAAGAAGCAGAATACACCAATAGTTTGCTACGTTGTTACGACGCGTTAATAGAGACAGGGAAAGAAGAAACAGAAGAAACAAAGCAAGAAGTAACAGACGCTTTTACAGCGCACAGTAAATTTGACGACGGAATATACGGTATCTATGTTAGAGAAAAAGAAAACAGTCCTAGTGTCTGACGGCGTTAATAAGTTTGGAAACCGCGAAATAGTATTCACTGTAGAAGGATACACCGCTATACAGGTTAAAGCTAAAGCAGCATCTAAACAAACTAGGCTTAAGACATTCTGCACGGTTTAGGCTAGGGTTTTTAAGTAATAAAACCTTAATCATGCATGAATAAGTCATGCTGAAACATGTAAAAAACACCGTTAAACAACGGGTTCTTAAAGAAAAATTCAGGGAAATAGCGTTAACTATAGATTTTAAACAATAAAAAACAGGGACATTTAGGGACATTTCAGGCCGTATTTTTGCTGTTGCTGATACTTGCGAAGTGTGCGCTTAACTTCTCAAGATCAAAACTGTATTCAGACTGATATTCACGTTTCACCTTTTCCACTTTTACTTTAACCATTTTAACTCACCTCAGCCTTAACAGGTTCCTTCCAAAGCTGTCTTCCATGAACATCATATCCCCTACCATACGGATCATTCATATACACACGTGTTAACGTTTCAGGAATACGGCGACCATGCAGCAGCAAACCGTTTAAAACATCAAAACAGTCAACGTTAAAATGGCAAGCCTTCACAAACCTATGTTTACCCCTAATTAATCCTAACGAGTAATGATTAACAACGAAATCACCGCAATTCAAATTCCTTAATACACTACTAACAACTTTTCTTTCATACGCATCTATACAACTGTCATAAGCAAAACGATAAAACAACGCTCCCTTACAACCACATTTAGGACACGCTGAAACAGTGCCTAAACTCTTATGTGATTTAGGAAACAGTTTAAACAAGTCTTTTTTCTCTTTAGGAATAACAAAATCTAACTTAATGTATTTACATGGTTTATGTGTAGCTGGGTAACGCGTTGGTTTACCCTTTAAGCTTATCCGTATCGGGTTAACGCCGTACACTTTCCGAACCATTAAACAAGCAACTCCACAATTTTGCTTTTACCCGTTAACACCCGTATAGTAACAGCGGGTTTACTGTAGCCTATCAAGTGATCCAGCTTATCAGCAACTTCCCGTAACGTGTCCGCGGTTTCATGTGTAGCAGGTAAATAGCCACATTCAAGCCTATAGTATTCGTGTTCCTGGTTACAGCGACTTGCAATAACGGGAGCTTGACGGCTCCATGCAACAAACTGTAATTCTTCCCCGTACTTATACGAGTTAGTTACAAGTTGAATAGCGAAGTTGCTGTCTGGAAACACAAGTTTTTCCTTATCGTTCACGGTAGCAGTGGTTAAATGGCTAGTAGTAGGAACCACCAGCAAATCTGTATATTCAGCTCCATTACGGATTCTTTGAGAACTACTAACGTTTCTATCATTCATGTTTTGTTTTTGGTAGTTTTGG
>JBAZEV010000164.1:2973-3506 GCA_041653695.1 Bathyarchaeia archaeon | reverse complement strand
TCCTTAGGTCGTCTGCGTTGTCGATGATTTCTTCGAGGAAGAGGACTTCGCTTATGTCGTCGCACTTTGTCTTTAGGTCGTGCGCTACGTAGCCTATGTGGTTTGCGAGTTGGTAGGTAACTTGGTAGTTCAGTCTTGGGGCTTCTCTTGAGGCCATGTCTACTATTCTTGTCAACCGGTAATAATCTGATGATGGGATCATTGTTGCATACCCATGTTGAACTGGGGTTCGCCTTCAGGCGGTGTTTGTTTTGGTTGTGGGGGTTGTGGGGGTTTCTCTTCAGGCGGCGGTTTGGGGGCTTTTTTTACCAGTTCTGCTTTTTCTATCTGGCGGTTTAATTCCATCATTGTTTCGTTTAGGTTTGTTTCTTTTATTTCTATGTCTTTGCTTAGTTTTTCTGTTCTTGCTTTTAGGACGTCCAAGTTTGCAAAGCCTTTCAGCCTCTCTTTTGTCAACTGCATGTCTCCGGTGTGGTATGCTTTGATTAGTTCTGCTGTTTCGTGGTACATTTTCAGCGCTAGTACCGCCCAGT
>JBAZEV010000164.1:0-2963 GCA_041653695.1 Bathyarchaeia archaeon | reverse complement strand
CCCAGTCTTTTCCTGTCACTTCCAGTTCTAGTGTTTTTTGGAGGGTGTTTTCCATGTAGGATAGTTTGGCTTGGAGTTCTGATGCTTGTTTTTCCCTGTCCCTGAATGAGAGGTTTATTTCGTTGTATTGGTATTGGAGTGCTTGGTATTCTGCTCTTTGTCTTACTGCCATGTCCCTCATGTGGGATATTTCGTCTGTTGCTTTTTTGAGTTTGCTTATGCTTATCTCGGATGTTTGCCTGTGGATGTTAGCTGAGATTAGCTGTGCGTTGTAGCTTGGTAGGTGCTGGCATTCCTTTAGTTCTCTGAGGAAGAGGGAGGGTTCGCTGTTGTCCGGGTGTCTTAGGTATAGGTCGAGTAATTTCCCGTCTCCGCCCTGCCATAGTTGCCAGCTTGGTATTTCCAGGTCTTCTTTTTTTCCTAGTTTGTAGAGTATCCAGAACCGGGTCGAATCTCTTGGGTCTGGTTTTGAGTCGAGTATGTCTATGATGGGCACGTAGGAGTATTTGTATTTTTCTTCCTGGGGGTTGTAGTTGAATTTTGAGGGCACTGTCAGTCCTAGGATGTCTTGTGCTCCGTCGTCCGGTGATGCTGCTGCAAAGAACCTGGGTTTTCTTCTTAATCCTTTTTGTTGTGGTACAGCCATTTTATTATTATTTACCTACTGCTTCGTTGGCGTATTGGTCTGTTTTTGCCGAGGGGTTTCTTAGTTTGGTGTATCCGAATGCCCCTATTCCGATTATGGCTATTACGAGTATTATTCCTCCGACTATCTGCATGAATTCTTCTGTTCCCATGCCGCTGTTTACTTTGAAGGTGGCGATTTGGGTTTCATCTACGAGTACCCGGCAGTCTCCGGGGACTGTTATTTTTTGTTTGACTTCGTTGTTTGTGTCTGTTGCTAGTGTGGTTCCTGCGTTTGCGCCGCATAGTATCTGAACTGCTTCTATTGGTTTGTCGAATTGCATTGTGACTGTGCCTCCTACGTTAATGTCTTGGGGCGGGGTTAATAGTGTCGCCGTTCTTCCAGGTACTATGACTGTGTTTGTTGCTGTGACGTATCCGTTGAGTGTGGCTTCTATGGAGTATGTTCCTTCTTTGTTTAGTGTTATCTGGGGTGTGGCGTAGACTGCTCCGTCCGGGCCTGTTATTTTATAGGTTGGGATAATCGGGGTTGTTACGGTTCCTGTGGTGGTTTCTGCCGTTAGCACCATTCGGGCGTTTAATTTGGGTCCGTCTATTGGTGCGCTGTTTGCGTTTGTGTAGCCAATTTTCAGAGTCATTGGTCTTGATGTTATTACGATGTTTGCTGTGGATGTTTGGTATCCTGTTTTTGTTGCTTGTATTGTGTATGAACCTGTGCCCTCTGTTGTGAATTGCACTTTTCCGTTGTTTGTTTGGTAGGTGTCTATTTTACCGTCGGGTTTTGTTATTGTTACCGTGGCTCCGCTTAGTCCTGTTGTCCCGGAGAATACTTCCACCACCAGGTTTGAGTTGGGCAGTTGGTCTCCTGTGACGTTTATTGTCGGGGCTGCTTGGGATACGTTTAGTTGGTAGACTGTTTTGGCGTAGCCTGTTTTTTGGGCGGTTATTGTGTATGTGCCGGTTTTACTCAGGGTTAGGGAGAAGTCTGTTTGCTGTGTTGTTTGAATGTTGTCCGGGTCGGATACCAGCGCCGGAGTTGTCAGGTAGGTGTCGCCTTCTTTCGCCCTGACGGTTATTGTTGTGGTGTATGTGGGGTCTCCGACGATTGCGAATACAAGGGGTCTTTCTACGGAGCTTACGTTTATTGTTGCCGACTGGTAGTTGTCTTTTGAGGCTGTGATATAGTATGTTCCAAGTTGGTTTAGGACGTAGTTAAGTATTCCTTGCGTGGATGTTGTGTAGGTGTTGAGTGTGTTGTCTGGGGCGGTTATCTGTATTGTGGCTCCGTCTAAAGGGTTTCCGTTGTAGGTTACGTTTAGTTGTAGGTTGGTGTTTATCTGGGGTGTGCTTGTCGTCATCACTATTTGTTTTGTCCCTACTGTGAAGTTCATTATTCCGTCTACGTACCCGTCTTTGTGCGCTACCACCGTGTAATCTCCGTTGTCTGGGACGTAGTATAGTATTTTCCCGTTGGTTGGGGTGTAGTAGTCTGACTGCACTCCGTTGAAGGTGATCTTCAGGTTTGCGTTGGGGATATTTGCTCCCCCCCCGAATACTTCAAGGTAGATTGTGTCGCTTTTGATTGGGTATTCTTTTGATTTGGCTATGATTAGTTGCGTTGTTGAGTTGGTCGGCACTGATTTCTGCACGACTGTTATTGTCGCCGGGAAGGATTGTAGTAGTGTTTTCCCTTTGGTGTCTGTGCATACTAAAGTGAATATGGTGCTGTATGTTCCTGCCGGCATGCCTCTTGTATCAATGGAGAATGAGATTGGAAGAATCTGTCCTGTGGGTAATTGGGTGTTGGCGAATGCCGTGCCTGATAGTCTGATGGGTTGTTCTCCATACGCAGTCGAGTATGTTGTTGCAGAGAAGGTTCCTGAGACTAGCTTCAGATCATTCGAACCTGAGTTGTGGATGTTTGCTGTTAGTTGGTTGGTTATGTCCTGCTCAAAGTTTTTTTCTATCGCCGAAGGAATGAATTCAACTGATGAGGAACCTGTGTCGGGGGATACATAGGGTACGCATATTGGGGTATCGAAGAGGTATAGTTGGTTATTCCCTGCCATGTCGTGCGCTGTTATGCTTACAGGACAGATCATGTCTGTTGGAGCGCTGTAGGAGGCGTATCCGCTGGAGATGCTTATGTTTTGTATTGAGCCTCCGAATATTATCAGGCTTCCCTGGGGGGTTCCGGTTGCTGAAGTCACATGAATCCAGTTTGTTTTTCCACCGGTTATCTTCCCTGATGTGGGGGTAATAGTCCAGTCGAGTGCTGCCGTGCCGCCGCCTCCGCCAGATGTTTGCTGGGTTGTATT
>JBAZEV010000163.1:0-3547 GCA_041653695.1 Bathyarchaeia archaeon | reverse complement strand
GTCACCTTCAGCCGACAAAACGCCGTCAAGAAAAACAAATATTGGAGGAGACGTTAAATAAAACTTTTCTGTTCCGGCTCCGCTTTTACTGTAAGAAACATTAGAACTGTAGCTTAAGCTTGACACAACAATATTGGCAGTTTGTGTTTGTAAACCGTAAAGTTCGCCGTCAAGCGTTAAAAACCAGAAGCTTGGATATGTAGCGTTGCTGTCTGTTTCGCGGTAAGCAACATCAAAGGTTTGGTCCGCCGTGAAAGAAATGCCTGTGCCGTAATAGGGTAAAGCTAAAGTTGAGCCGGTAGGCAAAAAAACGCTTGCGAACCCTTTAGGAACAAAAACAAGAGACATACACAGAAGTAGGAAGATAAGCAAAAATGTTAGTTTCTTGTCAGTTTTCACTTTTTTATGTCACATCCCGCTGAATCACTAAACCAAACATGTACCACCAAGCACCAAACGTAAAAATTAATACAACAACAACAACTAAAGGATTAGTTGGGTAAACGCCTGTTGTGGGGTCAGGTGGAAGAGGATTAGCCGCATTAGGTAAAAGCGCACCGATAGTGTTAGGAATTACAAGAATAAAAGTTTGAATGACCTTAAATATAACACCAATAGCCCACAACAACATTGCATAAATAGCGTAAGTTCCCTGCTTAAGAAGCAACATAGCCAAACCAATACCCACCGCACCGCCAATTCCAACAACAGCATCAAAGGCACTGATACTAAAAATATTACTTAACTGCGAAGTATCGCCAAGTGGATACTTTATCAAGCCACCAAACACATTAAAAACCCAGAACAGATAACAAACGATTTGCAGAGCCATAGCAAATATTAAAAAGTTAACAAGTATTTTCATTTCTATACCTCTCTCACTGTGCTTTTTCCTTCGTCTATAGCTATGAATACGCTTAAGAAGCCTGCAAGAGCAAACAGTGGAATACTTGCCGCTACTGTGCCGCCGCCCCACCAGCCCAGATACAACATTACGCCGCCAATAATCCAAGCCAATATGCAGCATGCTCCTGCGCTGCGAAAACTGCCTATGCACAAGAACAACAAGATAATCGCGGCTGCAATCAACTGTGCAATCTGCAAGCTTGACATGCCAAACGGCCATCCGGTGTGAACTTCTGGCAACGTTGCTGTATCGTGTCCTAGCCAGTCAAGCGAGCCTAGAAACGGGTTGCTGCTTGAAGCTTGACCAACAGGAACAATCCAAGCGTATAATGTGCCGTTAATGCTTGCTGTAGCAGAAACTAAATAGGAATTGTCTATTTCAGCGTATGCCCAAACGATTGTTTGAGTGTTCCCGGTGGCATTATAGGTGTAGTCAGTGATGGTTGCTGAACCGCTAACATGAGTAATCGTGAAATAAAGCCAATCGGTAAGCAAAGAAGAATCAACATAGCTGATGGCGATTGTTGAACTGTTTAATCGTGCAGCATCAAACTTTGGCAAACCACTTGTACTCGTAGGAAAAACTCCTGCTAACACGGGAATGTTAACGGTGAACTCGTTGCCGGCTGTAAAAAGCAGGCTGTAGGTTCCCTGGTCACAAATCACGTTTAAAGTGTAAGTTTGAAACTGGCTTAAGACAAAAGGCACAGTGCTGGCGCTTTCAAGGTCGTGCCGTTCCAACACGAAAAGCGTGGCTACTCCATTAACCGCGTTGGTAACGCTAACCTGCAAGTACGGGTTTATCATGCTGGCAAAATCGACAATGTTCAAGTTGTAATAGGCAACCGCTATATCCGGGTCAGTAATGTACAACCGCAAAACAACGTTTGATTCAGACTCCATAAAACTTACAAGTCTGGTGATGTTCCAAGCTGAACTCGCGTTCCAACTAGCAGAAATAAGACGGCTTGAAGTTGTCACATTAGTGTTTATGGGTGAAGAAAGCGTTAACTGCGAAGAGTTTCCCAGCGAAGAAGTTAACGTTAACAGGACTGTGCCGGTTGCTGCTGTGCCGTCTTCATAGTATGGGCCTAGAAACTGGTAGTTGTAAGCTAAAGGCGAAGGCGTAGGAGTTGGAGATGGGGTAGGCGTAGCAGTTGGGGTAGCTGTAGGGGTCGGGGTAGGCGTTGGGGTTGGTTCTGGCGGTATGGTAATGTCAACGCTGAAAGTAACTTGCTCCGTGTCAGAATCCCCGGCGTCATTATAAGCCGTAGCCACCAAAGTAAACGTGTTAAGATCGTCATCCCGATACCAAGCCGTAGGACCGGTATATAACGTGTCAGAGACAAGCGTTAATCCATACCACAAAATCTTGTAAGTAATATTAACAAGGCTACTGCCAACCGCTGACGCGGATAATTCTATAGGAACATTAACGCCGAATTCACCGCCGGTGTAAGTGGTTGCGTCAGGGTCAATAATAGAAACCGAAACACTATGCAAACCTACAAAAACCGCCGTAACTGAATCATAATTATTAACCCAATCGCCCGATACAGTATAAGGATTTTCTGTTTTATCTACCCATCCTGCAGCTTCAAACCGCCAATACTGAAACACATATCCGCTTTGAGCTGTGGCAGATAGAGTTAATGAATCAGCACCATCAAATTCAAACATATCAGGAAATGATGTAAAAGTGTCTGTGTAAGAACTGTTAGTATTATCTGTAATAGTTACTGATTGACAGCCAGTAGAACCATAAACTGCTATATAACTATCAAAAGCTTCAACTTTTGGCAAGCAAACCATAAAAGAAGAAGCAACCAAAACAAAAATTAGAAACAAACAAAACTTTTTCTGCCCATTCACTAAGAAGCCTCCAAGTAATCAACTTTTACACCCGCCGAACTATTAGAAATAATCAACCTGTAATTTTCGCTAACAGCAATATTGCCACTCCACAATTCAATACCTACTCTAGTCAACAAGTAAACGTTAACCCTGTCAGCCTCATGGAAACTTAAGTCTGCACAAAAAGAGTGGTCAACACCGTCAATACCAACTAATTCAAAACTTCCATTCTCACTGTAAAATTCAACCCGAACCTTCTCAGTAAACCCATACACTTCCACAGGAACACTAAACTCTTCATCCTCTATTTCTGAACTAGATAAGATTAAGCCATAAACTAAATAGCCCAAACAGAAAGCTAACACTAAAACAGTAGCAAATAATAAAACAAGAAATTTACGCTGCATACTCTTGACTCTCCACACGTTGAGCACTTAAAGCCCACCACACCAACAGCAAAACGTCAATAACAACAATACTCACGCCAAAAGCGTTAACTGCATGTTGACCAACAAGCAAAGTTCTAGGCTCGTCACTATCATTAAACAACGGCACAAAAGCATCAAAAGTCCTGTTAACAATCAAAGCCCCAACCAACCAAAGAATACTGCTTAAAAAAATAAAGCAAATAGCCACAACCCCAACAGCAATAATCCCGCGTCTGTCACCAAAAAAACTTTGCTTTCTCATGCCTGATACCTTCTCTGCTTCGCTTGAACCACCGCCCAATTTATAACGAACAGCAATGAAAAAACTAGTAAATATGAAATTATCATTTGAACAACCG
>JBAZEV010000162.1:0-3554 GCA_041653695.1 Bathyarchaeia archaeon | reverse complement strand
GGGAGCATACTCGGTCATAGCTAACGAAAACCAACCGCTAACGTTTGAAGAAACAACGAACGGGCCACATGTTTTTCTGCACTTTAATTTCTCTCCCGACGTTAATAGTGTCAGAATTGAGGGCACAGAAGCAATTCCCGAGTTTCCATCATGGACACCTGCAGTTGCAGCTGTAGCGATGCTCGTAGTAATTGTGGCAGCTTACAATCAGAGGGCGAATAAAAAACGAGAAATAAAGGTGAGACAATAAATGAAAAAATCCAAGAAACAGTTTAGATGCAACCATTTGTTCTCCACGATTTTAGTCTGTCTTCTGATAGTTGCCGTTGGAGGGCAAATTTTAGGGTTAGCAGAAGCAAATTTCTTTCCGATTTCCACCCCTCAGCCAGCTTTCGTAATTAAAAGCGATGGAAGTGTTGACCCGCCAACAGCACCTATTCATCGAAACGACAACAGCTACATCTTCACGGATAACATTGTTGGCTATACTGTTGCCGTGGAACGCGACGACATCGTTCTTGATGGAAACGGTTATACGCTTATAGGAAACGGAAACTCAACTGGGCTTTTTATAAAAAACAGAAACGGGGTGACCGTGAAGAATATGGAGATCAGCGGTTTTCAATATGGTATTAGGCTCTTTGCTGAAGACTTCATGGGCGCGAATTCAACCCGTAATACTTTGTCGGATAACTTGTTAACAGGCAACGAATACGGCATTTACATGAGCTATTCTTCTAATAACGTGCTTAGAAACAATCACATGAACAATAACACATACAACTTTTGGATAAAAGGCGGCTACATCTCCGACACTGCAAGTGGCTACATAAATGACGTGGATGCCTCAAACACTGTTGATGACAAACCTATCATTTATTGGGTCAACGAACAAGACAAAGCTGTACCTTCTGATGCTGGATACGTAGCCCTTGTAAACTGTGCTAACATGACCGCACAAAACTTGAATTTATCTAACACTTCGCAGGGCATCCTTGCAGTTAGCACAACTAACTCGCAGGTAACCCAAAACCACATAACCAACAGCGGCAGCGGCATTTACCTCTTTAACTCTACAAACATAGTTGTCACTGAAAACACCCTTGCAAACAACAGCGACGGCATCACAGGCTACATCTCATCAAATAATCGCATAGCATCAAACAATATAACAAACAATAACATCGGCATCTACTTCACCGGCACTTCAGTAAATAACACCATTTCCGCAAACAGCATAACCGCAAACACTGTAGATGGGCTTAATTTGTGGGGTTCTGTCAACACCACCCTCAGTGAAAACACGATAGCATTCAACAATGAAACGGGGATAAACTTTTTTGGTTCATACAACAACCAGATTACGGCAAATACCATAGCAAACAACCTTGGTTCTGGAATCAAGTTCTGGTATCATACAAGCGAAAACATCATCTCTGAAAACAACATAACAAGCAACAACATCGGAATACTCATCAACGACGCATATGACAACACCATAACCAGAAACACAATAAAAGACAACAGTGAATGGGGTATGCGTTTTGAAGACACACAAAACAACAATGTAATCTACCAAAACAGCTTCATAAACAACAGACCCGCAGGAGACGGCCTGCAAGTATCCGTTACAGGTGTCGGATTTATAGACCCAAAACCAGGCGGTGGCAATGTCTGGGATAACGGAACAACAGGCAACTACTGGAGCGATTACGTAAGCAGGTATCCTCATGCGACAGAAATAGGCGAGTCAGGAACAGGAAACACACCTTTTGTCATTAACGAAAACAACATTGACCGCCACCCCCTAATGGAACCAAGTATAATTCCAGAATTTAGTTTTCAGGTAGTCGGACTAATTGTCTTGTTATCCTCGGCGCTTTTGATAGCCTTGTGTAGGAGGGCAGGTTTATCACATCACAGATGAAGAAAACAATCTCAACAGCAATTGCCATCTTTGCACTACTATGTCCACTATTAATTGGAATACAAACTGTTGAGGCAGAAGCGCAACCTTCTGAAGGCGTATGCATCAACCCTGACGGTTCAGTAACTGGAACAGATAGTATCCAGCGCAATGGGGATGTGTACACTTTAACGGGCAACATTTCAGGCGGCATTCAGGTTCAGAAGAGCTACATCGTAATTGACGGCGCAGGATACACTGTAAGAGGAACAGGAGCTGAATACTCAAGCGGAATAAGTTTAAGAGGTAGAAGCAATGTAACTGCCTCAAATTTCAGGGTTGAATCATTCTATTACGGAGTCATCATAGTGCCTAATTACGCCAGTTTAGGCGTTCCAGCGGATGAGCCTTCAAACAACTGCGTTACAGAAAACATGATAACCAATTGCACCGCAGGCATTGTAATTTGTGAGTCCTCAAACAACACTGTTACAGGTAATATCCTAAAAGGTAATGTGAATGGCATCCAAATTGTTGAGTCTTCACACAATAACCTCGATTTTGGATACAACAGTGTTTCGGAAAACATCATAGAAGACAACGTCAACGGAATCTGGATTGAACGTTCTTCAAACAACACAATAGCTGAAAACACAATAAAAAACAACAACAGCGGCATCAACGGCGAAGACTTGGACACGGCTGAACCAAATGTGGTTCACCATAACGCTTTTGTGAATAACACTGAGAATCTAGGAAATCTTATTCTAAGAATTGTCTGGGATGAAAGCAGTGAAGGCAACTACTGGAGTGATTATACTGGATTAGATGAAAACGGGGATGGCATAGGAGATACACCGTACACCATAAATGATAACAACCGAGACAACTATCCACTAATGGAACCAAATATGATTCCAGAGTTTCAGTTGGGCTCCGCGTTTGCCGTTCTAATCATGGCTGCGGTGTCGCTACTTATTCTCATGAAAAAGAAAAAACAATAAAAAAGAGAGGAAGTTGTTTTGCTATTTGCTTCTTTTCTTGCGTATAGCAATTGCTACAGCGACCAAAGTTGCCATCCCCGAAAAGGGTAAAATGAGCCATGAAGGAAATTCACGGACATACCCTATTGGGGTGTACTGTTCGTTGGCGTTAGTGGAGGTGAATCCTGCAGCAGGGAAGTCAGGAATGTCGGTTACACCACCGCCAAGCGCGTATAAAACATCATCCACCACGGCTAGTTCTGTGGCGTATCGTGAATTGGGTATAGGTGTGGCAGAGGCCCAAATGTCCGTCGCGGGGTCATAAACGTAGTGTCCACCCAAGCCGACAACATGAAGTCGTTTTGGAGCAAAAACACCTGAGGTAGCACAAGCAGCTGGACCTTTTAGGTACGACGGCAACTCTGAGCCAGAACTCCAAACGTCAGTTTCCACATCATAAATATGGAGCGTTTGGCCAACAACGACGTATATTTTGTTGTCTATAACTGCTGAAGCTATGTTCTCGGATTTTGATGCAACTTCAGGACCCAAACCATCAAAATCAGGCATCGGAACGCCAGTAGCCCATGAATCGGTTGCGGGGTCATAAATCTGGGTTACGTTACACAAAACGGGCCAAGCGTGCTCATTGAATGTGCGTCCAG
>JBAZEV010000161.1:0-3562 GCA_041653695.1 Bathyarchaeia archaeon | reverse complement strand
TACAAAGACCCGCAAAAAGCAAAACAACACCAAAAAGAATACTGGAAAAAAAATAAGGATTTGCGAAACGCAAAGCGAAGGCAAGATAGAAAAGAAAGACCAGAACATTACAAGAAACTCCAACATCAGCATTATTTACGCACAAAAAAGAAATGTTCTGCCAGGTCAGCCAAGTATTATAGTAAAAACAGGGAAGCAATAAAAGAAAAATCAAATGATTATTACTATAATAATAAAGAAAAAGTTTTACAAAACATTGCAAACTACCGACAAAAAAACAGTAATATTATTTTAGAGCGAAAAAAGAGCTATCGAGAAAAAAACAGGGGCAAACTAAAGATATTGAAACATAACGATTATGAAAAACAAGGATGGTTACGTATGACAACAAAAGACTATAAGTTAAAAATGCAAGCATTCGCCATTTTAGGAAATAAATGTACTATTTGTGGATTTGATGACCCACGCGCACTCCAAATAGACCACATAAACGGCAATGGCCATACTGAATCACGTAAGATAGGTTTACGAGCGATACGCCTTAAAATTATTCAAGGCGATACTAAAAATTATCAGTTACTTTGCGCAAACTGTAATTGGATAAAACGCTCTGAAAATGGTGAAGTAGGCGGTGTTCACCGAAAGCAACGTATGGAAAAAGTGGCGTTACTTTTTAGGCAAAATAATAATGAGTTAGCCGTAACCAGAGGGGCGGAATAAGCGCCATATCAAGCCGCCTATCCCGAGCGCTAAGAACAATACGGCTATGCCACTAGCCGCTGGCAACGCAGCAATAAAAAAGCTGCCCAATAAAAGCCAAAGTATGCTTAGCAACAGTAAACTTTTAGTCCTCAAATACAAAGGAACCATAAACAACATCACAATCAAAACCATAGCCGTCTCAAAATTCAAAAACGTACGCACCAAATAAGACTGCAAAAACCCTAAAAAGTCACCCTCATACAAGAACAACCAAAAACTATCCACGTTCACCTGAGGCAAAACTGGATTAGCAATAATACCCACACTAAACAATGTAGCTGCTTCATCATAACCGCCATCCCCGTTAGCTGCAAAACCATAAAACGTGTACGACCCATTAACGAAGCCTGAAAGACTGGTAGCCGCCGAATAAGTCAAGTTATACGTGTAAACCCACACTGAACCATTCTTAACATTAAACCAAACCGCATCAACTGTTCCACTAGTTGACAACTCCACTGGCACAGTTCCAGTAATATACGTTTTATTAAATGGTTGAACAACCAAAATAGAAGGCTCCACAACAACAGGAGCTACACTTGAAATCGCAACCGTGAAACTTACACTTGCAGAATCCGAATTGCCAACCGTATTATTAGCAAACGCATACAAAGTATAACTGCCATTACTAAATCCCGTCATGAAGTATGGAGCAGTATAAATTTGGCTACTCGCGTAAATCCATGAGCCCCCGCTGTTTTGAACGTTAAACCAAATCTTGTCCACTGTGCCACCGCTTGCACTTAACTTTACCAACACATCCCCAGTTGCATAAGAGCCTGTGGTTGGCTGATTAACCGAAACAGTCACGGCTGGAGGAGTAGGCGGCACAGGAACAGGAGCCCAACTAACATTAACCCATGTTGAACCAACACTAAACAAGCTACTAACATTAGAGACCACATCATAACTACTGCTTGCTACACCAGTAATAACGGTTGGTGCACCAAGATTACCACAGTAAACCCTCACAGTACCAGACGTTAACTGATAAAACCGTAAAGTCTCATTTGTGAACACTGTGGAAACAGTAAAGTTTGCGTCACCCTGCAACCCAAACGTTTCACCAGAAGCTAACGTCATAAACCAGTATTCAGGATAACTCACGTTCCCGCTACCCTCACGATATAAATCATTAAAGGTTTGTTCACTAACAAAATTAAAGTAAGAATTAAAACTGGGCATAGAAAGATTAGTTGACGCGGGAACAGTAACAGAAGCAGATACACCGCCTAAACTTGTCAAACATAAACATGCAAGCAGAGCAGCCAGTAACAAACCGTTTCCATTTACCCTTTTACGCAAAGTTCTAATTTCTTTTACCTCCAACTAATCAGTGAATATTCGACCTGAAATAAACTCGATTAGAAACATCGTAATCAACAAAGCATAGACGGCACGCAATGCACTGTTAACAATAAAGAATGCTGCGTGGCCCTCACTAGAAGTAATAAACGAATTGTCAAGGTAAGTTAACAAAGCGGGAAAACCATCCACAAGATACTTTATGTTTTGCCACAAGAAATTGAAGCCAGCAAAAATGTCGCCAATCATGGGGATACCGCTGAAAGGGCTACCTTCCCAGCCAGTAGCAATCTCCGTACTGTTAAAGTGTGCTTCATACTCAGTAGCGTTAACACCGTTATAGGCAGCTCTAACATAAACTGTGCCAGGAGCATTAAGACTAATCACTAAACCAATCGCCAAATTAAGAGCAAACAAAAACAAAAGAACCTCCCATTGAACTCTAATAAACCATCGCTCTCCTTTTACTATAAACTAAAGCCATCAAAATAGCAAACGCAAACCCAGCAATCAAACTACCCACAGGAACAGGAATCCAACCCATCCAAGCCAAAATGATAGCTACAACAACACTTAAGACAGCTCCAACCTCAGCATTCAACGCGCTAAAACAGGCAGCCGCAAACAAAACCAAAATAGCCGGAAACAAATAAGTCATGTCAAAACTCCAATCACCCATAAAACTAAAGTCAAACATGGCTGGACCCTCCCCTGCATAATTAGTAAAATATTGACTCCAACTTAAAGAACCATACTCGCCATGAACAACATCCACATCCAACTGGTAACTAGACGAATTAGTAGCGCTAGTCCAATTCAAACTAACTGTGTCAGAAGAGAAAACGTTAGAGTACGCAACCACGCCAAAACTATCAGTAAACGTCACAGCCACGCTGACGGTATCAGCTTTATCATCATTATAATAAAACAGGATACTGTTAGTTGAGTAATCCCTGAAAGCATAAAACGTGACGTACTTGAACATTAACAAAGTTTCCTTCGGCAAATCCACACCCCTAAGAATCAACTGCACCCCAGTCGTAGCCGTCATAAGCAAGTCACCATACACGAAACTAAACTCGTCATTACCAATAGTCAACTGATACTTTTCTCCCCCAACCAAGTAAGCGCCAATGCTTTTCTGTTCATCAACCCGCCTTTTCTCAACAGTAAACAAGCTACCATTAACATACGCTTTAATCGTCACAAACGGGTAAGACTGCAACACACCAGTATAATCAAGAAAGTTAATCACGTATCCAGTCGTGTCAGTTCCCTTAAAAACGTAAATACCCGTAATAATCTCGCTTGGGTCAATCCAGTATTCACGAGTAGAATTATCATCAAAAAGAAACTCAAAATACTGCACGTTATAATCTGGCGGGTAAACCCAGCTTCCATTCAAAATAAAACTGTAACTTGGAATACCAGTAGTAGCGGCATAATGCGCTGTCACTGTCACGTTCTCATTCAAAAACAACCCGGTATCTTCATC
>JBAZEV010000160.1:0-3593 GCA_041653695.1 Bathyarchaeia archaeon | reverse complement strand
GGTTGTGGGTCTGGTTGTGTTGGTTACTTTTGTATAGTCACTTACCAAAAGAGAGTATTGTGGATGTGGGTAATGTACACTAAATCGGTGTAGATTAGAATTGGTTGGAAGAGGGTATCTCATTGAGAAACATGCCGTTTTTGCCGTGTAGTGGGCTCTTGGGTGCACGATCTCCTTTGGTGCGTATGGTTGACCGCCCTGTTAGAGATCGTCTGTTGTAGGTGGTGTTTTCGGTAGTTGGTAAAAAATAGGCAATGCTTATATTAGTGCACTAAAACAAGCAAACACTATTTTCGGCCCCTGGGCTTACCGTGGTGTTCTTGTTGGAATGGTGTGACGAGGAAGTGTGTATCCTGGTAGTATCCGTCGTATTTTATGTATTTTTGGAGGGTTCTGATGTGTTTGTTTGTTATACGGGAGATGTGGGCAAGGTGGAGTATTCTTGTCTTATTAAGGAGGAGGTCTGTGAGGGCGTATTTCATTTAGATAGTGTCTCCCTTTTTTATCCCCGTTCGGGTATGATGTTGTGATGTTTTTGAGTTATTGTACCTTAAGGGGTATAAGTTTTTAGTGTTTTGTCTCCCGGCTTTAGGGAGGATTTTTGCGATAAGTGACAGAATCTGGTACTTTGTGCTTAGATTTTAGTTAGTTTCTCCCGACCTGTGTGGCGGTATGTTCAGGTCTTTGATTGGGATGTAAAATTCCGGGGTTGCATATTCCAGGCTTACATCGAATACGTACCAGTGGTTACCGTCCGGGAAGTATTGTCCTTGCGAAACCACGTTGTTGTACACTGGGGCTTTGAATGAAATTAGGACAAGTGTTGGTTCTGCCGGTGGTTCTGATACGTGGCGCCATCTGATCGTTGTTTGATTTTCGGGTGGTTCCCACAAATCGCATCCAACACACCGGGCACATTGAGCGTTCGAGGCAAAACTGTTCTTATGTTTGCAACTTTTACAATCCTTCATTTCTTCGTCTTGTTTCTTAATCTACTGATTTTTCTCCCCGCTTCAACCGCCGAGATACTGCTTGGTGCATCAAAAAACACAGGCAAATGACAGTCTGTAACGAACCACGCAGGTCTTCCGTTCTCTGTAATGAACATGACACGATGAGGTGTGTTTGTTATTGGTTTGGTTTTCATGGTTTAGTGTTTTGTCTCCTTTTTTTGTCCGTATTGACCGGATTTTTGGCCGGATTGTTGGTCTAATAGATATTTTGCCATTAGTACCATAATGTGGTATTGTTTGCAACGGATTAATGTTTTGTCTCCTTTTTCCATGTTGTGTAGTCGAATGCCATTTGTGCAACGTTTTCTTTGTCGTCGTCTTTGTGGGTGTTACACGCATCCCAACCAGCCTTGAAAGCGGGGAGGTCTGTTTCAACTTTTCGAATTTCTCGAATAGTTGGAGGCTCAACGCTGATTGGCGTTTCGATGATCTCGGAAAAATTGTTGTCTTGAAAACGAAGCGATATTCCAACCATAATCCAATAATCACGACGCACATAATACGCAATATCCCAATAGTCCTCAAAACCTCCGTGTTGGTTTACTTTCACCCGGTAGTACCCCGGTTCTCTTTTTGTGCTCATTTGTTTTCCTCCCACCATTTTCCAAAATCAACATCAACGTCTTGTTTAGAAAGCACAACCGGCTCCTTTGCAAACCGGAAAGACGACCTTGTGGCTTCCCAATACGCATCGTGGGCCTTTTCTTTTGCGTAGACTTCGGCAATATGTATGACGTCTTTTTTATTACACACCTGATCATTGGGAAACAGTCCAGCTACTTGATGAGCGGGATAACTACATTTATTGATTTCTTCTTTTAGGTTCATTTTGTTTCCTCCTTAACTTCTTCGTATGTTCTTTCAAATGTGTCTTTGTCAACAATACAGGATGCGCCATGCGCAGAATGTTGAACAAGGTAGTCTCCTTCTTTGACGTATGCCACTATTCCCATTTTACATAAGTCCATTTGCATCTCAGCACTCCCATCATACTGAATTGCACAAACGGGAATTGGCTTTGGTGTGTAGGTCTTTATTGTTGTTTTCATGTTCTATTCTTTAGGTTTCTCCCATTTTTCGTCTCCGGTAAATACATACTCAATTTTGTCGTCAGACATTGGCGGTAGTTCTCTTGTGAGTGGTGGTTCGTCTACTGTTCTAATAATGTCTTCTGAAAAGTGTTTGTCATTCCCGGCGAAAAGCCAATAGCCCTTAGGGTGATAACGACCAATTAGCCAATGTTGGGCAAACTCTATGCCGGTTTCTAACATGACCCAGTAGTAACCGGGCTCTCTTTTGGGTTCCATTTGTTCCATGTTCTTTTTTGTTTCGTTTGTTTCCATTTGCTCTTTTGTTTCCTCCTTAACTTCTTCGTATGTTCTTTCAAAGATGTCCTTCTCTACCAACCACCGCTCTCCATTAATGCCAACACAGACGTAGTGTTTCCCAAACGCTCCCCTATGTTTTTGGTTTTCAAGTGTTGAAATATATGGTACTAAATCCGGCTGCCCGCAACCATACACATGGTTTTCCATGGCGTCTAACATGGTAAGGTTTTCAGGGGCGGTCATTCCGTCTTCATCGCCATGTTCAAACAGTTTTGCCTTTACGGTTGCTGTTTTTCTGTATTCTTTAAATTTGCTTTTCTCTTTCATGTGCTCTTTTGTTTAATGTTTATTCTCCCTGTCTTGCCCTCCGTCGAGTGCATCAAGTCTTTTGGAAAGCATCTGTATTGCCTCCCACAACTCCATGATCTCGTCTTGGTTGTCGCTGCGGTGTAGTGCTGGAGTTATGGCGGTTTGATAACCGGGCCTGTCATTAATACATGATGTAACAACACGACTTGGACATTCTGGCGGAAGGTTTGTTTTGGTGTTCATTTCTTTGCTTTCTTCTCTTCCTTTTTCTCGGAAAGTTTTAAATTGGTCTCCATAATGCCATAGACATCTGTTTTGTCGGTAGAAAGGATTTTGTATGTGACAAAAATATCAGAAGGATGTTTGTAGTACCATGACATAATGGTTCCGCTAAATTTCTTTGTGGGTTTCGGCAAACACACCATTTCTAATAATTCTTTAGGTGTTACGTATTCTACATTGTCTCCCTCTTTGAACTTCGGCGGGTTTTCAAGACGCCCGATACGGACATTGGATTCGGCCAGTTCGGTGGATAGTTTCTTTAATGAGTTGGTTGCGTTTTGTAACTGACACTCCAATGAATTAAGTCGGTTGTTGTGTTCGATGCGGATGGCAGTTAACTCTTTGCGCAGAGTATCATTTGACTCCCGGATAAGGTTGTAAATAGTCGTGTCTTCCTTTTGCAACTTCTTATACATCGTAATAAGACCACTAGCGCATTCAATTAAACCGTCAATGTTTTCTTCTACCTGTTTTATTCTTCTCATAACTTTTTGTTTTTTATTGTTCTTCTCCCTTTTCTTGCAGGGACTTTATGTACTCTGTTGCCTGTTCTTCCGAGAAGTCATTAAAATAGGTTTCTCTTTCATCCTCGGTGTCAAACTCAATGATCTTTCCTTTCAGCTTCCCGTCAAGTGAGACTATTCTCCAAAGGATGTATTTT
>JBAZEV010000159.1:0-3611 GCA_041653695.1 Bathyarchaeia archaeon | reverse complement strand
CTGGTAATTGGATAAATAATATTACTATCTCCAGTTATTGCTTGATATATTTGGTTTACTGCATCAAATAAAGGAACAATGTTTTTGCCAAGTTGCCCAAACTGCCCATTTAATTGCATCACAAGTTCACGAACAGCATCCTCATAAGATACAACATCCCAAGGAAACTCCGTTGATTGTATGATGCCATTATATATTTCTTGTCCAAACTCTGTTTTGTCTTTGTATTCACGCTTGATTAACGTTTCCCAATAATTCACACTGTCACGCATTTCGTGTAAATATTTAGAAACATCTTCTTTTGTTGGAACCCAACTGTCTTTAATAAAATTCAGCTTATCCACTATGGCAACAATGTCTTTCGAACCCTCATCTTTGTCAACATTATCACGAGCATCATATAATGCTTCCAGTTTTGCTAATTCAGCATCAGTAAGTGGAGTTCTCGTGTTTGTAAACGGACTAATTCTATTAGATTCTATCGTTTCCCTAGGCATATATGATATGGGTGCGTGTAAAACTTCATCTTCGCCATATTTAACCATTAATTCATCTGAATAATCGTCGATTGCTTTTTGATACTGGTCATAAGTCAATCCTTTTTGAATAAGTGGCTTTTGAGAAACGGTATCAACCCATTTACTATATTGTAGTTTGCTACCCTGTGCCGTCTGTGCGGTTGCAGGTGCTTCTGGAACGGTTGTAGGTGTGGTGGTTGTCTTGCGGTTATCCTGCATGGCAATAACATCCCTGAAAGCATCAGGAGAAACCTTGCTTGCATCTACCGTCTGGTTTGCGGGAATAGTAAACAACTTGCCGGTATCGGTTTCAAATGTCTGACCTTGGTTTTCGGCAACCTTACCGACAAAGTTTGTAAGATTGTCGGCAACTACTTCCTGTTCGCCGTTGTCGTTTTTTTCAACATCAATGTTCAGATTGTCAACAACCTTGTAAACATCCTCGTCCGTTATGTCTTTTATTTTTTTGTCTTGTATATCTTCAAGCGATTCTTTTGTTCTGTTGAATTGGTTGTTACCCTTGATTTTGGAAACAACAGCACCGGCACCGGCGGTAACACCACCCATGATTGCACCGGAAAGGAAAGAAAGACCAAGACTTTTGAACGATATAAGACTTCCATCAGGATCTCTGAAATCCATAAACGGATCGTCTTTGTTGGTGGTAAGTTTGGCTATAATAGCATCTCCAAAATCTGTAGCTACTTCCTCCAGACCTTCGGCAACAAAGGCTTTCCTAACACCTTTGATAATTCCCTTCAAGGACATATCCACTACTTCTTCTCCGGTTTTCCCAGTTATCTTGTTCAAGATAGTGGAAAGCCATCCTCTTGTTCCATTCGCGAAAGACTTTGCTGCACCGCTTTTAGCGAATCTGCCAAATGTAGGGCTAGCCATTTCTATGATAATTTCCATTGCGGTATATCCAAGAGCCTTGAATGTGGCAAGACCCTCCGGCATTGCCTGACCCTTTGCCGCATAATCCGCTCTTGTCTGTTCTATTGTGTTTTTATAGACATTGTTGCCCAAAAGAAACCAGCCAATCACAGGTATTCTGGTTGCCAAAGAAGCAGGAAATGCTTCCGATATTCCGGAAAAGAACTTTGTAACGCCGCTTTCATTCTCAACATCTGCCCATTTTCTGACAGCAGTTTCGCCTTTCTTTACTTCCGATTCAAGAAAAGAACCACCCTCTTTGTTTAGAACATCTTTTACCGTGTTGACTTCCTTGCTTGTTCTTATCTGTTCGGGATGCAATATGTTTGTAACGGAACGAAACAAATCAGCCGCTACTTTTGCCCTTTCTTGACTGGTAGATTGCGGAGAAAATGCCTTGACTATGTTATCCCACATTCCGGTTATTCCAATTCCTTCTGCATCGGTACCGGCAACCAACTGACGTTCCATAGTACCCACGGCAGAAGAAATCAGGTTGAGAACTCCGGCACCAAAAGAACCAGTCCACGCCTTTGCAACTTCACCAACAGTGCCACTGGTTTCGGAAACGGTTGGCGTCTTGGAAACGGACGGAACAATAGGAGTTCTGTTAAACCCAAACAAAGAGTCGTACTTATTTGCGGATGTAATTAAAGCACTTGTTGGAGAAATGGTATTGGTTTCCCTATTAAACCCAAACAAAGAATCATACTTGTTTTGAGTTGTTGGCAAGTATTTATTTGGGGAAACGATTTTTGTTGTTCCTATCGTTTCAAATTCGTCACGAAGTACCATTGTAACTCCTTATCCAATTTCCTTTTCAACCTTATCGGCAAGTTGGGTTATTAGTTTGTTATAGTTGCTAGAACCAAGATCGGATAACAAGGTGGAGTTATTAGCAAAACTATTATATACATCTTTCCACGTCATCGTTTCTTTTGTTCCACCTATTGTTGATCCATACATATTCAAAGCAAGATTATAAGCGGAATTATAGTTGTTTTGTTGTTGTGCAACCAACACCTGTGGGTCATTGGACTGCTCTTGGAAAGAACTTAATGCGTTCAAATACAACTCTCCGTCGTTTGTCTGCTTCGCATAATTCAATATTTCCGCTTCTTTTCGAGCCAATACAGCATTAACCTGGTTGATATAATTGTCTGTTATTGCGGAATCAAAGGGAATAAACTGCAAGTTGCCACCAAAGAAAGCAGATACCTCTGCATCGGCATAACCGTCGTTTTCCCATTTGGTTAACATCTTTTCATATTCAGAAGCAATTTGGGAATATTCGCCCTGCATAACAAGCAACTTGTTTTGATTATCCGCCTGTTTCTGCTTGGCTTCGGCAAGTTGACGGTTATAATTAGCATTTGCTTGGGATATTGCCAGTTCTTGCCTTCTAATAGCAAGAGAATTGGCGGCATCCTGCCTGTCAGCATTGAACTTCGCAGTTGCCAACTGGTTTTCAAACTGCGTTTGCTTTTGAGTAAAGGCAAATTGAGCCAACTTGTAGTTCTGATCCCAAGCGGTATTCTCCCTGTCTGTTTGAGCAGAATAAATATCTAACGCTTTTTGGAACTCCTTGTCTTGCCTATCATATAATAGTTGTGCCATCTGTAAGGTAAAGTTTCTATCTTCAGAATACATATCGTAAGCCTGTTTTCTGTATGTAGACATTAAAGAAGTCAACCCGGACTGCACTGCCGCTGTTGTAACACTGGAATATAACATTCCACGACCTATCATCATACCTGAAACCTGTTGTTCCATCTGAGAAGCGGCAAGTTTGTATTCCGGGTCAGAAAGAGGGTCGTATGCAAAAGTCATGGTGCTTAACTTGTCCATGTACTGATTCTGCTGTTCCTTCTGACTGTCTATAATAGTTGTAAGCATTTGTGCTGACTTGGTTTCTTCTGCCGAAACACCTGTTTCGCCAGTAGTTGCGGAAGAAATCATTTGAGTACCAGTGGGTTGTGCCAGTTGCGTTGTCTGTACGGGTTGTTTAGGTTGTGCCAACTGTGTTGATTGAACGGTTGATTGCGTTGTTTGTACTGGTTGTGTAGGGGCAGGAGGCAAACCGCTTAAATCCCTTGCCTGTTCTACGGCAATTTGCGGAGGCGTGTAAATACCGGCAATCATGTTCTTCTCGTTTTC
>JBAZEV010000158.1:0-3618 GCA_041653695.1 Bathyarchaeia archaeon | reverse complement strand
CATGTGAAGTAGAGTGCCAAGGTTGTGAGATCGGGTGCGAATCGTCATGTCAAACAGAATGCCAGCTTTGCGAATCTTGCCAAGCAGTATGTGCAGTTTGCGAGGCTTGCGAGGCTTGCGAAACTAAATGTCAGAGTTGTGAAGCAACTTGCCAACTGTCATGCCAAAATTGCCAGAGCGCTTGCGAAACGTTCTGTCAAGATTGTCAGAGTACATGTCAACTAGCTTGCCAAAATTGTGAAACTGGTTGTGATGTGTCATGCCAAACAAGTTGCCAAATGTGTGAAACCTGTGAGGTGCCATGCGTATTTTGCCAATGGTGTGAAGCTTGCGAAACACAGTGCATGCTTTGTGAAGCAGCGTGCGAACTATCATGCCAAATAGGTTGCGAAATAGCATGTCAAGACTGTCAGACCGCCTGTGACATAAGCTGTCAAACAGCGTGTAATGTAGCATGCCAAACTGCTTGTGAGATGTCATGCCAAACCTGCCAGACAGCGTGCGAGCTATCGTGTCAAGAATGCCAAACTGCTTGTGAGCTATCATGTCAAGACTGCCAAACTGGATGTCAAGTGACATGCCAGATTGGATGCGAAGTTGTTTGCCAAACTGGATGTGAAGTAGCATGCCAAACTGCTTGTGAACTATCATGTCAAGACTGCCAAACGGGATGTGAGGTAACATGTCAATCTGGATGCCAATCAAGTTGTCAATACTGTGAACTATGTCAATCATTCTGTGTTATCTGCCAATGGTGCATGGCCTGTGAAACCGAATGCATGCTCTGTGAAGCCCCAGGTTACGCATAATGGTGATGAAAAAAATGTTGCAACAATACAACAAACAAAAGATGCCCAATCTTCCTATAACTGAAGAGAAAGTCAAAGAATTGATCATTGATTCAATGATTGAATTGAACTTGGTTCCAAAAGTACAGAAAAGGAAGGCGATATCACTTGAGTGAGTTCACACCAAAAATTCATGAAATGACGGTATGGACTACAGGCAGATGCAATCTCAGATGCAAGTACTGCTTTGTCTACAAACTCAATGAGGAACAATCCTGCAACAACATGACAAAAGAAACCGCTGATCAACTGATTAAATTCGCACAAAAATATCTTAAACCAAACGGAAAAATTTGGTTCTTTGGAGCAGAACCATTATGCAACTTTGAAATCATAAAATACATTGTCGAAAAAAGTCGCACAGAAGGACACAAATGGCAATTCGGAGCAACCACAAACTGCACGTTAATAACAGAAGAACGCGCACAATGGATGAGAGAAAACAAATTTGGCTTATTGTGTTCCATTGATGGCCCAAAAAACAGCCATGACGTTAACAGAGTCTACGCGGATGGCAATGGCAGTTGGAACGATGCATGGAAAGGATTATCGCATATTAGAAATAAAATAAACCCCAATCCACAAATACGCTGGACCGTAACTACATCAACCGTAAAAGGCCTAGCAGAAAACATCAGAACGATGGTTGAAAAACACAAGTTAACCAATTTACCAATTGACTTTGTTTACGAATCCGAATGGACACAAGAAAACTTGGATGCGCTCAAAAAGGAACTGGAACTCTTCCGTGATTACTACAAAAAATGGATGCAACAAGGCATACCTGTATTCAGCATGTTTGTTCGAGACGCCAACGCAGCAATAACAAACCAAAAGAGAACATGGACTACAAGATGTGGACTGGGAAACGGCTTCATTGGAGTTGACTACGACGGAACAATTTATCCATGCCACCGATTCATCGACTCTCACAAAATCCGTATAGGCGACATCCATAATGGTTTCGATGAAAAACACAGTCGATGGGTGGAAAAATGGTACAAAATAGCACCATATTGTGAGGACCCACAAAAGTGCCTGACATGTAACTACAAAAAAGCATGCACTGGTGGCTGTATTGCCATGAACTATGACCTTTTCGGTTCACCGCACGTTAACCCAGAAACATTCTGCACAATTAAACAACTCATAACAGAAGTTCTCACAGACCTGTGTAAATCGCTACAAAGCAACCAAACATTCCAGAAACTCTACCGAAAAGGGCAACAACTTCCAAGACAAGAAAAAACTGCACAAAAAACACAAAGAACAGAAGAGCCTTGTCACTGCAAATCAAACGAAGACAAACTAAACAAAGGCATAAAAAACAAAAAAGAGGCAAAAAAATGAGCAAAGAAATAGTAGATGAACCACAAAAAACTCAGATTAACAGGCCAGATGCCGTCAAACGCTAGTAAACAAAGAACACCACCACAAGGCATTTCACGTTCAGTTAGCCCAAGACAACAAAATCCAGTTGCACGTAGAAAAAATGATAACGCAACACAAAACAACGCCTACACACAATTAAACAATACAATACAAACCATGTCAAAAAACATAAATGCATTACAAAAAGAGAATACCGCACTGAAAGCTAAACTTATCCAAGCACAGAGAAACAAAAAAAGTCAGTAGGGCATTATTCATTATGCCTTCTCTTTTTTCTCATTTTTTACATGTTACTGGTTTTTAATGCAGTAATATTTGATGTGTTATTGCATACACTTACGTACCAATTAAAAATGGCACCAAACCACGAAAATCACATCTTATTTTCTTCATTTTTCCTGTTTCTGAAACCTTTCGTCCATATTAAGACAACAAAACACACTAAAACAGGAGTAAAGCGAATTCAACAGCAAAATCTGGAGGCGATTACCTCATGAAATATAAAAATGAAAAAATAAGCGACAAACATAACAAAATCAAATCAATCTTTATTGCCTCAAATTTTGTTCAGGAAACCGAAGACGGCAATGTTTCTCAGCACCAAGCACAAGCACTAGCAGACATAACAAAACTGGAAAGAGTGATAACTGACCTAGACATTATGCGTAAATACTCTACAACACCCATCGAAGCGCGCTCTTTTCTTATGGATTATTTTGTTGCTCACGAACTTAGAAACTACAAATTTGATTTAGCATTCTTTAATGGTGCACCTTTTGGTATGACGACACATGTTTTGAAACCTGCTAAAACAATAGTTTCAATTACAGCACATAACATAGAGTTGAGCAACGAAGAATGTAAAGCAAAAAATGGGTATGACTCATTTCCATTTGACGGTTTAACTGATAAGCAACTGTTAAACAGTTATTTCCAACACATCTCAGATGCGGATGTCGTTATATGCCCATCAAAGTTGAGTGCTAACTATCTCTCAACAAGACTTCAATTGAAAAACAGCATGGCTGTTATCCCGTATGGGTGCTTTTTTCCAGAAGAAATCCAGGTTAAGTCAACCGAGGATTTCAGTATTGCTCACGTAGGTGCAAATACCTCAAACAGAGGACAGCTTTATTTAATACGCGCATGGCATAAGTTGAAACTAACACCGCGCTTCAAGGGAAACATGGTTATAGTTGGACCAGGAACAGGATTTTGGCGTCCGTTTGGAGTTTTTTCTTCTGAGCATTTAACCAACTGTGAAAAAGTATACAATGACTGTTCAGTGTATGTTCAACCCTCGGTAACGGAGGGCTTTGGTGTTCAAGTTTTAGAGGCAATGGCGCATGCTCGACCTGTCATAGTTACCGAAGGAGTT
>JBAZEV010000157.1:0-3638 GCA_041653695.1 Bathyarchaeia archaeon | reverse complement strand
GGTTTATCGCTTGTAACGCGGGAGGCTGTGATACGCCAACGGCAATAAAAACAAGTAACAGCGAAACAGCGGCGGTGGCACAAAGAATCTTTATCTTCTTTTTATCATTCATTGCTTTTCGCCTTTTCCCCAAAGATACATTGCCCAGCCTATGAACATCCAGAATAAGCCCCAGCCTACATATCCAACTCTGGCAAGGCTAAAACCGGTACTAGCTTGAATAAAGTTTGCAATGACTGTTTGTAGCGGATTAAGAATTGTTAATGCGGTAGCGTTAAAAACTGCGCCAAAGATTGTTGCGAGAGTAACAATTACGCTAATTGCACCGTAAACTACAAAAATGGTTCCTAACAGTTTTTTCTCACTCATTTTTTTCCCTGAAAACACTATGTCACATTCAAATAAGAGGTTTACCGTGTAAGCGTTAAGGTAAAACTAATAAGAACCTTAACGCTAACTAAACATTAAAGGGCGAAGAAAATGAAAAATTACCTCTTTAAAATTAACAGGCAAAAACCATTCAGCCTCATAGTCGTAGCAATTGTCCTGTTATCCCTGATAATAGTGCCGCTGATTAATTCATCTACTGCTACTACAGGGAATATTTTAACTGAAAACTTTGCTTATGGTAATTATAACGGTTGGACAGCTTCGGGCACCCCAACAATTAGTGAAGCAATTACCTATAGCGATAGGTATTCCCTGCAAATAAACGGAGAAAGCGAAGGGCTTATGCGAAATTTCAGTACAACCTACACTGAGGTTTGGTACCGAAAATATGTTTACTTTGATGTTTTATCAAACACGTCAGGAGCTTACGCGCAATTCATGAGTGTACACCAAGAAGATTATTTAAATACAAATCATGCTCAAGTCTATAACAACGGTTCTGGAAACTACTTTAGGTTTAACAGTGGCTATTGGGGCGGGAGTAATTTAACAACTATTCCTGTGCTTGAAGATACATGGTATTGCGTTGAAATTCACGAGTTGCTGTATCCAAATAAATGCGAATTATACGTTAATTCATCAATGATAGCGCAATCCAGTGGACCAGATAGCGCTTCTGGAGATTTCATAGGTATTAATACAGGCATCACGGAATCAGTGGGCACTTATACCTACTATGTTGATAACATAGACGTTTCAACAACCCAAAATGGTGAAGAAGCCTATACTTTAACTGAACCTATCGAGTTTAATATTGCAACCTTCCACTATGATTCAGGTGATTTAAGTGGAGTATCAAATTATGATACTGATAGATGGCAACTTTTCAAAGTAGTTTCAGCAGTCGATGATGAATTTTCTTTAACAAAAGTGCAACTCCGTTTATCGGACAGAAACGCTTGCAATGGAAGCCTTTGGATGAACATAACTGGTGTTGATGGCGTATATGGCACGTCAGGAGCTATAAATTCCACAGTGTTCGCTACAAGTGACGAAAATTATGCAAATGCTTCGGCAGTTTACAACTCTTTTAGTTGGTTGAATTTTACGTTTTCAGGTGCAAACAAGATACTTTTGAAAAATAATACGGTTTACGGTTGGCAAGTATGGACTGACGGAATAGGTTTTGATGGCGACAACAGTATATTGGTTTATCTGCAAACAAGCGCTAATACTGCAAACAGTTATGAAGGTGACTTCGGTAAAAATGTAACCCGTGAAGGTGCAGGCATAGGCGCTTACTACTTTGACGTTTTTGGCGAGTCAGACGTTTTAATAACGTATTCTCCATCCATAGTGAGCACTCGGTATAATCAAACTGTAGCTGGAAACTCTACACTTTTCACAGTAACAGCAAACATGACATATGGAGGCTCTTTAAATAACGCTTGGCTTGAAACAAATGCTACAGGAACCTTGGAAAATAAAACCGCTGTTTCTGTGTCTGGAAGCTACCAAAGCGTAAACGATACAGCTTTAATGCCAGATGTGGGTGACTATATAACGTCACGATGGCATGTAAACTCAACCACTGGCAACATAACAACATCTGCATGGATGAACTTTACTTTAAACATTCTAACATATTCAAATCTTCGCGCTGTAGGAAACACAATTCAAGATGAAAATGGAACAATAGTTCAATTAAACGGGTTTAACTATGACATTTCGCTGGACTACGCAGGATTCAGCTATATCAAACCAGACGGTACAATTGTTTGGAACTCTTACAATGCCACTATAATAGACCAAATGTTATCTGCTATAAACCAAACAGGTGCTAACGCGTTAAGAGTAGGATTCGGCATGGACCGAATACTACACAACACAGACAACAATCAAATACACATGCGAAATTTCATTCAAAACGCTTGGCAGTATGGAATATACGTAGAAATGGTGCCTCATGTTGACAACTCCTCAACTGAGCATTCTTTTGATGATATGCCTTGGAAAATTTCAGATAGCATCAACATTCTCAGTCCAGAAGATTTTGCTAACGCATGGGGCAACGTTTCAGATTTGTACAAGAATGAAACCAACGTGCTTTTCTACTTGTGGAACGAGCCTCAAGGCGACCAAACAGAATACTTTGCAGGTGCACAATTGGCAGTAAACGCGATAAGAGCGACAGGTGCCACTAATGTTATAGTGCTTTCAAAAGGCTATGGAATAGGCATAGATTACAATTGGCCTTCTTCAAATGGCAACGTTTCATGGATTACACAGTTTCCTATAACTGACCCCGACCTGAACCTTGCTTACTCATTTCACTTATATGCTACAGACTTTTACACGTCTGATGGATGGACACGTATATCTAATGTTGATAGTCTTGATTGGGCACTTGACTATTTAGGAGTTTATGACGTTACACCTTTATATCCCGTAATCTGCGGAGAAATTGGCTGGAATCTTGCGCAAACTAATCAAACAGCCGAAGGTGAATGGTTTACAAACATGCTTAACCTTCTTGGGAACCACAGTATAGCAGGTATCCAACAGTGGACATGGCGTTCAACAACAGTTTTTAGAGCCTTAAACACAAGTGGAACGAACTATGATTTATCAACTGGTGGTTTAGAATTTGCAAGATGGATGAATAACGAATCAAGTGAGCCTGAGCCTACACCCACGTCTTCGCCTTCTCCGTCGTCTTCTGTACCTGCTGTTGTTCCTTCTGTTTTGCCTTCTGAGACGCCTTTTGTTGTTCCTTCTGATGATGGTGTGACGCCTAGTTCTTCTGTTCCTGTTTTTGTTGTTGACTGGTTTTCTGCTAACTTTGTTGTGGTTGGGGTGGTTGTTGCTGTGGCGGTTTTTGTTGTTGTTACTTTGCTGTTAGCAAAAAAACATTAAAAACAACTTTTTTTATTTGTTAACGTTAGCTTTGTCTTGGTCTATCCATGATGTTGCTCCGACACGGCGAAGCCGAACTCCATACAGGATGCAACTCTATAACCATACGTTAACGTGGACTGTTATAGATGCTTTTCTCTGTGTTTATAGTTTCGGTGTGTGCCTTTTGTGTGGTTGTTGCATCTTCGCTTGTCTGTTTAGAGCCTTAATCGCTATGACCGAAAGGAACGCTGATTCTTTAAACAGGTTACAAGTTACTCCTGATATACCAAGCTCTAAAGCTAACTTGTTGATTGAGTAGTTTTTGTTAGAATATAAGTTTTTGCTACTTA
>JBAZEV010000156.1:0-3691 GCA_041653695.1 Bathyarchaeia archaeon | reverse complement strand
AGGCCGCTTCGCACCCCTCCCCTTCCTATGCGGACACCGCACAACAACCTTACGGCAACTAACCCGCAACATCTCCTTAAACATCAACACAGGATCCACCACATGCTCAATTACATGACTACTATAAACCAGACTAAAACAGCCATCCCTAAACGGCAAATGGCAAGCGTCAGCAACAACAAAATTTTTAATCAATTTAGGAACACACATCTCGCCCACCAGTTGCTCCCCGACCTGAACGTTTCTGCCTTCACGAAAAAAATCAACATTAACATCACCCTTAGCTAAACCCGCAGTTCCGCAGCCAACATCCAAAATCAACCTTTAACATACCTCACTGCATAATCGGCTCCTGCACCAAAGTTTTCTTACGCTTCTTAACATAAGCAATAAGCGACTCCACAATCTCCTTACCTAAACCACTAAAAAAACTGGTAAAAATAGTGATAATAGCCAAAGCCACATAGTCAACATTCACTGACATCAATTAAGCCCCTAAACTGAAACTGACAACACATGAACCAGCACCATCCGCAAAATTACTTATAGTTAACTGCAAACTTGCAACAGCACCAACCGCAACAGAACCAGTGCTACTACTTGGACTCCAAGCATGTGACGCACCCGTAACAGTAGCAGACGCTTGAACAGTTATAGCCGTGTTACCAGTATTTTTAATATAGAACGTTTGAACATAAGGCTGAGAAAAATCAGTTATAGATGTTGTTCCGCCACTGGCAAACTCTTGTGTACATGCAGAATCTAAATAAACATTAAAGCTTGAAACAGTTTTATTCCAAGAATAAGTATGCGTCCATGAAGACAAAGCCAACACTAAACTTGAACTTGCAATTAAAGAGACAACGCAAACTAAAACTAAAGCTTTTTTTGTAACATTCATTTTATTTTTCACCCCCTAAATCAACCTCAATAAAAAGATACCTATGAAAACTCCCGCTTCAACACTGGCAACAATCCAGCCAAACGCTGCCTTGCCACTATAAACCTTACCTGATTTATCATCTGGTGGCACAGGCTTAGACGCAGGTGCAGCTTTGCTTTTTGTAGAACTATCGGGTTTAGATGCGTCAAGAACTGTTTTTGCAGGCTCACTATTTTCTTTTTTAATCTGTCTTAACCGTTCAGCCAACTTTTCACTAGACAAAGCTAAGCTTTCCCTCCACCGCCCCCACTAGAAACCAGCCAAACCACAGCGATAACCAAGGCTACACCAATAAGCAAAACCCCCATGTACAAACACATGGTCTTAAAATCCTTGTCACCCTTCTTAGCTTGGCGAAAACCTATATTCTGGTCCTGCTCCTGAATACTCGCGTCAATAGTTTGGTCCCAGCCAAAAGCAAGATTCATCCTGATAGCATCAAAATCTACAAGACTAACCTCATCATGAAAACTTTCCAGCAGTTTACCTATGTCCTCAAAACCTTCCGTATCCTTTAACGCTTTAATCTGCTCGGTAACTTTACTTAGTTTCTCAAGTTTTTCAATAAAAGCTAAAGCGCCAATCCCTTTAATGCCGGCAGCAACACTTTTATCACGCACTGCAATAAAAACGGGGCTTCTTGCGTCACGCAAAATAACTTTTTCACTATTCAAATCTAAAACTCTTTGAAGCAAAGCCCTTGTTTTCTCTTCATCTTTGCCTTCTGCAACATCCAAACTGTTAACTGTCACTTTACGGGGAACCTGAAAACGCAGGCTTTTCCGTTTTACACCCTTACCGAACAAAGCAGTTTCTAATATGCCTTCAGGAATAAACTCGGTTACAGCAAATAAGTCAGCAAAATGGCTAAGGCCAGCTGTTAAAATCAAAGGCAGTTTTCTTTGTTTACCCTTCTTTATTTCCTTCGCTTCTTTAGGGTTAACATAAGTGGAATAAGCATAGATTCCAAAGAAAACTATCAGTATAATTACTAAGGCGCCTATTCCAATAATTAAGGAGTCAATAAATCCTGATTCAACCGCTACCTGCACCATCTAAAGTTTACCCTCCAAGCTTCTAAGCCTCAACTCAACCGTAAGATTACGAGCCTGCAAATCATAAATAAGGCTTAGAAACATGTATAACACGCCTGTGCCTACAAACAGAGGCAAACCCAACATGACCACAATTTGGTTACCCGAAATTAGCGAAGATAAACCGCAAACAGTAAAAACAAAGCCAACTAAAAAATAAATTATTGAAGCCCGATTCTTAAATTTAATTTCTTTTTGGATTTTTTCAATAGACATTTCACTGATTTTTTTAACAAAACTGAACTTCATTTTTATTGTCCTCCACTATTTTTCTGTGCACCACGATTCAACCCTACTTCCAACCGTTTCTGATTAACCTTCAACAACATAGGCTTACGCCCGTTTTTACTATCATCGATTGCTGACTCACAATATTCCCGTACAGCATCAATAAAATTGCCAAAAGTTTCCCGCTCCTTAATATTCATGTCACGCTTAACTTTTAAGAAATTACGCCTTAAACGAAACTTTGCTGTTTCCGCATCATACGGGTCAAGATAACGAGTAGCTAAAACTTTACTGGCATAAACCCTAAGTGCCAAAGCCCATTGGCGAACATAAGATTTCTCTTCAAACACCGGCTGCTTATCAGCATCCAAAACCACAGAACCATCAGCATTATACACTGGCACATTAAATTTGATAACGCATAAAGCGTCAAGCTTTTTTATTAAGCCTTCATCTTCAATCATGTGAATGTTAATTTCAAGTTCCTTACGCAGTTCAGTTTCGCTTGCAGTAGAAGAATTTGCAGCAACAAACGTGTTGCCATAAGCTTCCAATACGCCATCGTTATTTACGCCAGTTCTATTCCTAAGTCTATCAAGAACACCCAACTTTTTAATCCCCTGAATCCATTTCTCTGATAACTAACTTGCCAGGAGTACGAGTTTCAATCGCAGCCTTCAAAACCAAAAACACAAAAGCAACCAACACCGCCAAAAAAATGAAGCCTACACCAAACCATAAGTAAGCAATAGGAATAAACATGGCGCTAGTAGCAACAGCAGGCCAAATAATTCCAGAAAGCCACCATAACACCATAGCAAAAGCAGCGTAAAATATGCCTGCATAGTTAGCTGGGTCTTGACGTTTTAAAGCGTCACTTCTGGAGTGGAATGTTAGGATGCTGAATATGAAAGCAAAGATTAAAGGAAAAACAAACATTAAAACATCAATGGTAGATACAGAAGAAACTATAGGAGTCGGAGATGGGGAAGGTTCAGGCTCCGATGAAATATCAACCGTGAAGATTACACTTGAATTATCTGTTGAGCCCTCTGTGTTGTTAGCCCATGCATAGAAGGTAGCGGTTAAGTTTTCGTTTATAGTTGCCGTTGTCTCCACTGTATAAGTTTGGTTTTCAGCATACAGCCATGTTCCATTTGAGAATTGAATGTTCCATGTTGTAACGGGATTCGTGCCGTTTGTGGTAGTGGTTACGTTAATGGGGATACTTGAAGTTGAGTAAGTAGTATTCGCTGGCGCGACAAGCGTAACAGTAATAAAATAGGTATCTTCTGGAATAGCCACGGTGAAAACAACTGTTTCATAATCTGTTGCCAAGTTGTCTCCTATGGCTGAAACCGCTATCGTGTATGTTCCGTTGGTTAAGCCTGTGAATGACCCTGTTAAGCTTGTCTGGTTGCTTCCA
>JBAZEV010000155.1:0-3699 GCA_041653695.1 Bathyarchaeia archaeon | reverse complement strand
GGAACCTCAGCGGCTGCCTCATCAAAGCGCATGTACTCAGCATCAAAATCAAATCTGGAAGCTCTAAACTGGCTTCTGTCAACATGCCCACAACAAGGACAAACTTTCACGCTTTACCCTCCATCGTTTTGGCATCTAGAGATGAACTCTGATGAATCAGCTTGCAAAACATCAAAAGCCTAAACATAATCACTGGATGCTTAAGCCACATCCACCACCAAGTCTTAGCCCTCCACAAACCAAAAAACGCGCCTAAACACGGATGAAAACGAATAGACTGAACAAGCCAACTCACCCGTTTAACTTCAAGAATAAAACGTTTAAACTCCAAGTCAGAAACAGCCGAGTAGTTAACGGCAACATCGCCTTCGTTTGTAGGCAACATTTTATCATAATCAACATTCTTTAACTCTAGTTCTTTCCAAACTTGAGTGCCAGGGTAAGGCGTTAAAACGTTAGCGTTCATAAAAGTTATTTCTGACGTGTCAAGATAGAATTTAAAGTTTTCCTTCATTTCCGCTAGGGTTTCAGTTGGTGAACCATAAACAAAGTTGCCGCCTAAAACTGTTTTTCGGTTTTTGAAAAGCTTGACGGCTCGGTCAATGTCTGCTTTTTGCACTGAATCGTTTTTTAAATATTTCAGTATTCTTGCATTATACGATTCGAAGCCTGGAACAATCAGTTGGCAACCTATACTTTCAGCAAGGTCTAAGACCGCAATGTTTAAGCTTGTTACCCTAGCTTGGCAACCCCACTTTATCCACTTGTCAATGCCAAACCGTTTAAACATCGCAGCCAACTCTTTTAAGCGTTCAACATTAATTAAAAATTCGTCATCTTGAAAAAAGAAGTTGCTAACCCCATATTTTTCATGCAGAAACAGTAAGTCAGAAACAACCCGTTTAGCACTAAAATATCTCACCCTGCTACTTCTACCACTGTTATAACAGAAAACGCATCGGTAAGGACAACCGCGACTAGTAACTAAGCCCAAGATTGGAGGAGGCAAAACCTGTTCAATAAATCTGCGCTGCAAATAGAAAGGCATATCCAGCAAGTCAAACGCGGCTTGTGGAATAGAATCTAAGTTTTCAAGTGGCAATCCCTGAATAATTCTGGAAAAATGGTTAAAGCCTGACTGCAAACTTAAAACAAGGTCAGCAAACGTTTTTTCGCCTTCACCAACAACCACAAAATCGCAATATGCTTGAGCCTCTTCTGGCATGGCTGAAACATGAGGACCGCCTAAAACGACTGTGGTTTTAAACCAGCACCGCTTAACCCGTTCTGCTAAAGCGTAAGCATCAGGCACTTGTGGAGTAGTCGCTGTTATGCCAACAACGTCAGGCATAAACTCGGTTAGGCACCCCCAAACGTCTAAGCCAGTGGCGCCGTCAAATATTTTAACTTCAACCGCTTGCACGTTTGCTCTAAGATAACTGGCAAGATACGCTAACCCTAAAGGTGGGCTGCAATCACTATTCAATTTCATTCTTGGATTTGGAACCACAAGGGCAACTTTAAACATTTTACAATATCTCTCCTTTAACACAAATTAGCAGACGCAAACCAGAATACGATTTAAGAAATCTTGAAAGCCATGAAGCCTCAAACCGTAAAAGAACATTAAGTAAATCTTCTCTGAAACTGTTAGGGCAATGCCACAAGAACCTTTCAACTAATCTGTAGGGACCTATACCCATGATTGAGTGAAGAAAGTCTATTCCGCAATCAAAAACAGTTTTGAAGTGGCTATCAACACATTTGTTCAAGTGTGCTGCGTTAAGAAGGTAAACGCCTTCAAACTGGCTGCTCCAGTAATGAGGGGCAAAAGGCATGTCCTGAGCATAACATAACAATAAAACGCCTCCATTAGTGAGCAAGCGTTTGTATTCGCTGATTACGCCGTAAGCATCTGTTAAACTTATATGGTCAATCGTTGACAAGTCAAGAATCAAGCTAAAGCAGCCGTCACGATATGGTAAACTGCAAATGTCGCCTTGAACAACACTAGTTTTTTTTGATTGACTATGCGCTTTTAAACAAACAGTTTTAGAGATGTCAACTCCAAACGATTCATTGAATAAGCCTAAAATGTTTCTTTCAGTTGCAACGCTTTCATTCCATAAATCCGTTTTTAAAACCTTGCCAGAAGCTTTTAGAAGCGATAAGGCTTTAGCTATGTGTCCATGAATAACACTGTTATAATATGTATTTACGAATAAGCCAGTGCAAGGCAGTTTACGGCTTGCTTGACCACTCCAGAAAGCGCCATCTAACCGAGACAAAAAGACTCCTCCCTAAAATAATACACTGTCAGCTCTAAAGGAAACATGAACCACGGCAAAAATTTATGTGGAATATAATAGTAAGCAGAATAAGCCACAGAAATTTTAGAGCATCCAACCTTTCTGCCAGCGCAATCAAACCATTCACCTGTTAAATGGTTAATGTGAACACGTTTATCGCGTCTAGCTAACCTGTCACCGAAACCATGTGGACAAACAATTTTAACTTGGCTTTTACAGACACGCCACATTTCCTTAAGCATCAAAAAAGGTTTGGGAACATGCTCAATCACATGGCTACTAAAAACAACATGGAAAGCGCCATCTTTAAACGGTAAATGCTGAACATCACATAAAACAAAATTGCTTATGCTTTTAGGTTCAAGAACAGTTTTTCCTTCACGATGAAAACCATCATTAACATACAAGTCACAGTTAACGGTTCCAGAAGGCTTAGAGCCACAGCCAACATCTAAACAGTCAAACATCAAAGTTTACCTCCACGAACAAGCTCGCTCTGCAACAAACGCAAACGCAAATATGGATAATACAAGAAAACAGAAGGCGTTTTAGTGTTGGCAAAAAGAAAAACAGCTCTAAAAGGACTGGTTAAAAATAAACGTGTCATCCTAAACCGTGAAGCATCAAGATTGCTAGAGCATAAATGTGTACGATTGCATAAACGGTTTTGAGCGTAAGCGTGATTAACAGCGTACCCTAAAGAACCCCGAATATGCGTAGACAAAACGTTATCTAAAATAACCCATTTAAAACGGCCATCCAGCAACATTTTATTTCTTAAAATCGAGTCAGTACATACTGGGCAGCCAGAAGGAAAACCGCCAACAGCCTCAACAGCCGCTTTCCTAAACAAGTTATTGTCAATACTAACATACAGAGTTTTAAAACGTTTATAATGCTCCTGCTCCATCAAACTTAAAGCGTCTACACTACTAAACCGCATCCCCTGAACGCAACCAACCCCCTCAACCATAAACGCTGAGACTTTAAGCCACCAATCAGAAGCTAAAAGCAGGTCTTGTTCAAAACTACAGAACCATTCAGTTTCAACATTTTTTAGAGCTGTGTTTGCGCCGTCACTAATTCCTTTGCCCTCATTACGAATCACACGCCAACCGCAAGCCCCAGCAATTTTTACGGTTTCATCTGTGCTGCCATCATCAACAATCAACCGTTGACCCACACAACCTACAGGAATAACCCTGTTAATACGCTCCAAAACAGGCTCAAGCGTTTTAGCCCCATTCAAAGTCCACATGCACAAATCAACCTTCAACCAAAAGCATCTCCATTTTCTTCACTACCACCACATAGCCAAACCAACCAGAAAACAAAACCTAAAGAGCCAGCTACAACAACAGCAAATAAAGCAAGAAATATCCAAGCAGCC
>JBAZEV010000154.1:0-3708 GCA_041653695.1 Bathyarchaeia archaeon | reverse complement strand
AAACAGCTTTTAAAAGTTGAAGCCAAAAGCGACCACCAAATAGAAATGAAAATAACGCCAATCAACCCTGCCACAACCCAAACAATGATGGAGGAAGCAAAACAAGACATAGTCATCGCACTGCAAATGTTTGAAGAAAACGCTCGTAAAGCAACCATGTATTTTGCGTGGCGTGAAGGTGCAGAAATCGTTCCTGAAGCATACACAAAGCCTGAAAAATCGTTTAACCGCCTTTTTCTGGAAACTCAAATCCTGTTCTTCATTGTCTTTATTGTTTTTGGCACAACCATTTTCATTACGCTTGCTTCGATTTACCCTGAGTCTTTCTGGATTGCGCCTTTAGTTTTGATTGGAGTACAATTTATATTTGTTTTTTACTCCAACTCTTTCATCGCTCGGTCAGCTGACTGGCACATTACCCAGACAAATCCGATCATTCATCTTTTAGAGTACTATTTGCCTATTGAAGAAAAAAACCCCGTTAAGCAAAAGTTTTCACGAGAAAAACTAATAGCTATAAAAAAAGAAATCTACAAAGAAATCATTGATAGAAAAGGTCAATTGGTTTCTGAAGCGGCACAGAAAATTTTTGAGAAACATGGAGTTTCAAACCAGTTAGAAAACTTGAAGGTCAAGCGGATTAACGTTTACGAGCTTGTAAAAGGTATAGCTGACCGGTTCCAGTTTCCCATGCCCAAAATTGTTGTTTCAAACACGATGGTTCCAAACGCTGCTGCTTCAGGTCCCAGCCCAAAACGTGGCTTAGTTCTAATCACCACTGGTCTTTTAATGCAGCTAGAAGAGCCTGAAATCATAAGCGTACTTGGGCATGAATTTGGGCACCTTAGAGGACGGGACCCGCTGATACTGTACGGGTTGACGTCTGCAGAGTTTTTGTTCCGTTTCTACGTGCTGTTCCCTTTGCTGCCTTTGCTGTTTTCGACTTTTCTGTTCTTTGTTTACTTCTGGGCAATTATGGTTGTCATATTCTTTATAGCTAAATTCTTTGAAGCACGTGCAGACCTGGTCTCTGCAATAATGATTGGGCAACCCACGGTTTTAGCGGATTCTTTAGAAAAAATTGGTTTCCAACGCCTGCTGTACGAGCGGACGCCGTCTTTTCGTGTTCAAGAATGGCTTGGCTTAGATCCGCATCCGCCAGTATACTTCCGTGTTGACCGTTTAGAGAAGCTTTCGCCAGAAAAAGTCAAGCATCCATTGATTCAATCGATAAAAGATGTAACTGCAGGTTTTATTGCCAGCCTGTAACTTTTTCTTGTGTAGATGTGCTGTACTAATTTGGGGATAAGCTTTTAATTTCCAAGCCGTATTTTGGTTAAAAAGGTGGATTGCTTTTCTTCCTGAACAGAAAAAGTCCAATAACATAAAAGTCTACGCTGCCCTATGCATAATTCTAGTCGTAGGCGCTTCAGTCGGCTTCTACGCTTTAGACCAGCTTCTAATAAAACTGGACTCTGCAAACACAAACCAGCTAGCTACTGCAAGAGTCTCACATTGGTCAGGCTACATTGCCGATTTAAACATTGAAAACCGTTCACAAGGAGTAACAAGCGTAAGCGGAACATGGATTGTTCCAAGCGTTAGCGTCTCAGAAAACGACACCTTCTCGTCTAATTGGGTTGGCATAGGCGGGTATGGCGAAACAACATTAATTCAAGCAGGCACTGAACACCAATATGCAGACGGCAAATTAGAATACTTTGCATGGTACGAACTTTTGCCCCGAACAATTACTAGGATTAACACGCTTAACATTTACCCGGGCGACAAAATAACAACAAACATAACTCTGCTTGATTTAGATGAAAATTCCTGGTTAATAAAACTGGAAGACCACACCAGAGGAACCTCATTCCAAAAAACCGTAACATATAATTCCTCAATGAAATGTGCAGAATGGATTGTTGAGCGACCCACTGTTGAAGGCCAAATTAGTACTCTTGCAGATTTTGGTACAACAAGCCTAACTAACTGCACAGTCACCATAAACGGGGTCTCCGGCTCAATTGCTGACTTCCCCTATACACCTGTGGTAATGGTGGATTCAGACGATAATGACCTTGTTTCAACTTCGCCTTTAGGCAATGACGGCGCAAGCTTTGAAGTAACATACATTAAACCAACCGATAAAACCCCAATAACAACCTCAACCGTCTCGCCATAGCCATTTTTTAAAGGCTTGGTCCTCAAAAACCTTTAATTCCTAACCCTGAGACTAGTTTTCAATAGCATAATGCAGCTTTTCGATGGTGCCATAAATTTTGAGTTACTCTATACAATTAATTACTACTGAAGAAAAAGACCAGCTTTTTAGTAAATACCATTCAAGACTACTCTATAATAGCAAGGCAATGATTTACGGCTGCTGCATAAAACTTCTCACTGAATCTGAACATGTCAAAGCCCTTTGGGAAGATAACTTTTACTCAATGAGCGAAGATATCCGCTCACACGGAAGACTCATTGTTCTCAAAGAGCCTGGTCAACCCTTAAAGGTAAAATATGACGCTTACACCAAAACTGCTTTTCTAATAAACGTGGACTATTATGGCTGGGTAAAAAGCATAGCCTTAGCTGTAGCCAGCGATGTGCTAGAAGATGAACACCAAATCTACTCGGTTCATGGCGCAGCAATCGACATAGGCTGTCTTGGCGTTTCTATCATTGCACCTTCAGGTACAGGCAAAACCACGCATTCTTGGGGGCTGCTGCAGATTCCCACGGCAAGGCTGATTTCAGATGACTGGTACTTTGTGCGCCTAAGCAGCCGTGAACCTTTAGTTTTTGGTTCAGAAAAAAACACGTACATTCAAGCGGATATAGGCAAAATCTGGAACATGTATGAAAGTCTAATTGATAAGGCACAGCTGGACCAGCGTGGCAGAGCCATAGTGAACATTCGCTGGATTGTAGGCAGCGGCGGCGTAATTCCCATGGCGACCATTCACAAGATTATTTTTCTAAAACGAGACGCCTCAGACGTAAACATTGTTACGCCATTAACTATTGAGGAAGCGCTGCAGTTTCTTATAGAACGCAATTTCTGCAACCCGCATCAATTGGTTAAGGATGAAAGAAAACTTGCGCTTCGAACGGATTTCTTTCGAAGTTTTCTCAAACAAACCGACGTTTACCTAGTAAACACCATTGGCACCCCGCAGGATACACAAAGCGAGATTCGAGCAACAATTGGCATAGAAGTGTAGTACCGTTATGGCATAAAAGTAATAAAGCATAGATAGCAAGTAAGCATTCGTTTGAAGGAGGAAAAGGTAAGATTGAAGCTAATTTACGTTGCAATTGACGGCATGGGAGACTTGCCGATTAAAACGTTGGGAGATAAAACACCTCTTGAAGCGGCGGAAACTCCAAACTTGGACGCTCTGGCAAAAAGCGGCAAAACCGGTTTAATGTACACGGTTGGCAAGGGTATTGCGCCGGAGAGTGATGTTGCAGTTATTTCTCTTTTAGGTTATGACCCGTTCAAGTACAGCACTGGACGCGGCGTAATTGAAGCCGTCGGCGCAGGACTGGACATGAAGGATGGCGATTTAGCGCTTAGATGTAATTTTGCCACTTTAGGCGAAGGCAGAAACATCATTGACCGCCGCGTTGCCAGAAGCTTAACCACTGAGGAAGCTGTGGAATTAGCTAAAGTAGCCAACGAGCAAATCAAGTTAGAATCGT
>JBAZEV010000153.1:0-3711 GCA_041653695.1 Bathyarchaeia archaeon | reverse complement strand
AACCAATAAAAGCGAATAAAACTGCGCCTAAAAACATGAGGCCATAGCCTAAAGACGCAAAGCTGAAAGTGAACAGGTTTAAAGCGTCCACTGAAGCAAAAGAAGTATTCAATAGAATCCTAAAGGCTAAATCGTTAATTGCTGGTTTAGCAAGAAATATCAGTAGTAAACTGATGGGCAATATGGTTAAACTGGTTAAAGTTAATTTTGATTGTTTAAAGAACATACTTTTTTACTCCAATAATTAATATTTTTTTAATTCCATCCGGGACCGACGCTGAAACCGCCTGACGGATTCACTGTGACGGGCACACTTGGTGGCGCTGTCATGAGGTATAATGCGGCAACCGTGACAATTACGACAAAAGAAACAAGGACTAAACAAAGCAGAATAACCAACAGTTTACGCATGGTTACTTCTCCCTTTCACCTAAAAGCCCCTGCTTTTTTGCTTCCAACTTTAAAAGCATAAACTGCAAATCGAGCGATTGCTCAGCATCTTTTTTTAAGGACACACCCGCTTTCAATGGTTTCTTTTTTAAATAATAATAATAAAATTCGCTACTGCCCTTACTGAATCCTGTGCCACTCATTGACCATCCGGGGCCTACGCTCCATTCTTTGCTTATACTCATAATTCAATCACCATGTTGGATAATTTGCTGCAAACTCTGCGAATTCAATAAACGGTTTAGTTCGCCTAAACAACTTCATTACGTTATCCATAACGCGGATGAACGCAACACGAACACTTAGAAAACTGCCCCGGGGGTCAACTAATACATAGGGAAATTGAAAGAGAACTTTGCCATTGCCTAATTGCTTTTCAAAATGGAAACTGTGATAAGTATATTGAATATAATAGGGTGGCAACGTAAATTTGCCATAAAAGTTTCGGCGCATCCGGCAGGCTAAACAACTAAATTTAAAACGGTTCCCAGTTTCGGCGCATTTACCTATACCCACAACGTTTAGGCGGTTGCTGCACCAGAGCTTAAGCATTATTTTTTACTGGCTCCCCACTCAGCCGTTTTTGCCGTGGCTGCTGCTTTTTTTGTTTCCACAACAGGTTCAGATGCAAGTTTAGGGGCTTCTACAGTTTTAACGGGTTCAATAATTGGTTGAGATGCAACGTCTATTTTTTGGATACATCGCGGGTCAATATTTTGTGCTTGAGTATCAGTTAAATCTACAGTGTCGCCTTTCTGAAAGGTGCCTAACTCGTTTTTTAGGGTTCCAACTAAAATTTTATACATCATAAAGTTTGTCTCCTTTAAAAATAAAAAAAGAAAAAAGGTGTTATGGGCTTTCGATTGCGGTTAAAGTGCAAATTGCGTTTGAATCGTAAATAACAGGTAAACCACGTACCCACACTCTGCCAAACAGGTTGTTGCCACTTTTTAGGTCGGTCATTTCTGTTTGTGTAGTGATGTCTTCTGCTACCACGTATTCAAATGCGCCTGTGGGGTCTGCTTTAACTAGCATTGCGTCGCCTGCGGTCATTGCTGGTGTAATGTAGATTTCGCCTTGTATAACCCGTTTCACCCAGTCAAAGTATGACACTGCTGTGCCTGACACGAAGTCTAGCATGTATGCGTATTCGGTTGGGTTTACAACTAGATTGTAGGGTGGCAAAATATTATCAGCCATAAGTAAGCCGACACCGTTTTGGATGCTTGTTGCAATGTTTGCTTCAGTTGCCCAAGGTAAATCGGTTGCGTCAGTGTTGCCAGCTGCTTTGTATAAGCCGTTAATGTCGTAGTTAGAGCCATCTGCACTGTAACCATTAATCAGTAAAGAGTCTTCTAAGTAAGCTACTTTGTAGGCTGCGCTTTCTGCTTGAGTCGTATTCAAAGTTCCGTTAGCCGCACTTAAATCTAGTTTGTTAATTTCAAACTCTTTATGCAAGTTTGGAATAGCTACACTTGAACGAGCCAAGTTTACAGCATCAATGCTTAATTTACCGGGCCAATGCCAATCAAACGCTGCGGCAGAACCATGAGTTAAAGTATCATAGCCAAAGGTTTGTGTGGATGAGTCAATTTTTCGTATTGCGTTTCCAAAAAGTTTTCGACCTTGGAAAGTGCGCCTTGCGGCTTCTACTGCACGATCACGAATGTATAAGCCTTGTTCTGTGGTTAAAACTTCGTCTTTTCCTACGTATTTCAGATTGTTCATTTCATTAACCTCCTAGATTCTGCTCCAAATCATGATAGGTGCGACTGCGGCTGTAGTTGTTACGGCTTCAGCGGCTTGGGCTATAATGTCATCTGTGCCTGCTGTTCCAGGTGTCAAACAGCCATCTGCGGCAGCAGTAAGTAATGTGCCAACAACTGCGACTGAACCAACTGCGAGGGTTGCACGTATTTTTGTGCCTGGACCTTTCACCACAGCGATTTTATCGTTTTGGGTGTAGATTGTGCTGATGGTTACAGGGCGATATTTCTTTGCGGTGTGTTCGTAACCTGCAAAGCCTTCAGCTATTGCGGTGCCATCACATACGACAACGTCATCGTCGTTGGTGCCGTGCATTAAAACTCTACCCGGATACACATTTGTTGCTGTTTCAACTTTCTTGGTTGTTACATGAAGGTTTATGCTGTCTGCAACTACAACGTTTGTTGCTTGAGGTGCGCCTGTGTCGTTAGTCAATTTAGATGCCTCCTACCCAACTTTGGCTTTTGTTATCCCATGCGCCAGCCGTTAACAATGGTTGGTTCTTTCGGTTTTGTTCCGCTTGCAATGCTGCAACACTTGCAAAAGTGGCGTCTAAACTTTTGTCGATGGCTAATTTAATTAGGTTTAATTCACGGAGGGATTTGTCGGCAAGTTCACTGGGGGTAAATTTGCGGTTGCTATCTACGACTATGCGTTCGATTAGGTCGATTTTTTCGGCTTCATCGCGTACTTTTTGTTGGTCGTTGGCTTTGTTGGCAATATCGATTGCTTGTTTTAGTTGGTCTTCGCGTACTTTTACTTGGGCTTCTAAACGCTCAACTTTTCGCAGCAAATCTAAATCGTTTGCTACAACATTTTGGTTTTCGGGTGTTTTTTGGTCTGACATTTTTTAAAATCTCACAAAGGTGTTTTTTCTTTGCACTCAGTTTCGTCTCTTTGGTGCTGAGAGAACAAGCCTTTTTAGACTCTGGCTTGACGCCGTGAGTACCATCCTCTATGGCTGGATGGAGAGCGGTCAAAAAAGTATGTGACTATAATTTGGTTTGTTGGTTTTGGTTGAATTCTTTGAGTACTTTAGCGAACGCTTCATCTATCTGTGTAGGCGCAGGTTTAACCAGTGGTTTACCTTGCAGCACCGTTAAAGTTTCATCCATGCCATACGCAAGATACAGGCGTTTTGCTGTTTCATGCAAGCCAACGTCTATAATCTGTTTGCAGATGGGGCAATCCTTAACGCTGGCAGCGTCTAAAGTGATTACGTTAGGGTTAACTTTCGGTTTACTATCTACACCTAACCCACACACTGGCCCCGGGCATCTGCCGGCTGGAATTGGCGCGGCTAAATGATTCAAGAAAATGTTAGTTTGTTTATAATCGTAATGTTGCCCTTCAAAATCGCCCGACACGTCTTCTCGGTCAAACGTGAAGCCTATGCTTACATCTATCATGCTGTGGTTACGCACTTTCTCCAGCACGTCTTTGGGAACTGCGTCTTTGTACCAGTACACATCTGCTTTAATGCCTCGTCTGCAA
>JBAZEV010000152.1:0-3720 GCA_041653695.1 Bathyarchaeia archaeon | reverse complement strand
AGAATTAGTGTCTGGGGGTTGTGCTGGTTCAGTGGGGGTTGTTGTGGATGGTGTAGGTGTCGGTGTAGAGTTTAGGGGGCCTGCTCCTGATGGATTAAATATTGTTTCTTCCGTGATAGCAAGGGTAAAGGTTACGCTATCTGTGTCAGTTGAGCCTTCCGCATCTGAAGCCCAAAAATCAATTCTGTAAGTGCCATTAACTGCAAGGGTAAATGTGGCATTTGCGCTTGTCATGTTGGCTGCAAACAAGTAGCTTCCGCTTGTGAAGTTCCAAACGTTGCTTTCCAATGTCTGAGAAGTTCCGTTTCCAGCTAAAGTGGCTGCATGAGGAATACTACTTGCTGTGTACGTTGTGTTGCTTGGGTTAGTAGGCGTGACCGTAATGTAATAGGTGGGTTCTGGTATTGCAGTTGTGAATATTACTTCTTTGTAGTCTGTTGTGCCTTCGTCTATGGTTAGGTGTGCGCAGAATGTGGCGGTTAAGTTTTCGTTTATCGTGGCTGACGTTGCTACAGTGTAGGTTTGGTTTTCAGCATACAGCCAGCTTCCGTTTTGGAATTGGATGTTCCATGTTCTTACAGCGTTGGTTCCGTTAGTGTCGTAGTCAATGTTCACTGGAACGCTTGAGGTTGTGTACGTGGTGTTTTCAGGGTCATTAACGGTCAAGACAGCCAAGTAAGTTGCGCCTGTATCCGCTAAAACATAATCGCCTATAATAGTCAAATAGTATGGGCTAACAGTAATCAGTGTTGTATCCAAATAGAAATTACCACTTGAAGTAATAGGCAATATCGTGCCGTTCACATACACCTGTTCCCCAGACAATGGATAATCAACGTTGGATGCAGTATTATTTATTGTCCGATACGTAATAGCCCAGCCACCATCACCTATCCAATCCTCATATGACTCGTTGTCTGCGTAGCCAGTGTTAGAATGATACCAAGTGTTTGTGCCAGCATCAGAAACAGGAGAACCTAAACCGCTGTCAAAAACGTTGGTTTCAAAAACGTTATGAGAAGAATCAGAAGATTGAATGTAAACATCTTTTGAAGCTGAGTCAGTTACAGTGTTGTTTGCAAAATAGTTTCTTGCGCTGGGGCTTTCATAGATTGAAAAGCCGTAAGCTTGAGAATTTGTAACAGTATTACCAATTATTATGTTGTCGAATCCATAAGCAACTGTTATTCCAAGAGTAGCGTTATCTATTACATTACCTAATACGGTGTTGTGGTGCCCGTTCCAGTCTACAATCCCCGCAATTCTTATTCCTGAGCCACCCTTGGCTGAAACAGTGTTATTCCAAATTAAGTTGCTGGGGCCATCAATGACAATGCTCCATCCTGTACAACCAATAAATGAATTGTTAAAGATTTTGTTATTGTTCCCGCCTCTGCCGATGATAAAGCCGTTAGCGAAATTTGTAAATGTGTTGTTTCTGATAGTGTTGTTACTGCAAGTGCCATAATAACTCTCGCTAGATTCATTATTTATATAACCGCCTTGTGTGCTTACAAAACCGTAACCATTTGGTAACCCTGTTACAGTGTTATTATAAACCTCGTTATCATCAGAGTTTACATAACAAACTATTCCACCCATGCTTTGATTTGTGCAAATGTTATTTCTTGCCACTCCAAGGTGTGTTCCATCAAAAAAGTTTATTGCTCCTGAACCACCGAGTACTTCAGAGTTTTCAATGGTTACATTGTAGCATCGAGTAAAAGCAACATCATTTTTTCCCGTTACACCTTCCCCTGGGATAAGCATCTTTGTTGTACAGTCATCCAAAAGAAGATTGTTACAATCATAGTTATCAAAGGCTTTTCCTCTATCTGTTCCACCTCCAATTGCTGTATTTTGGATTGTAACCTTGTAAAGTGTGCAGTTGTCCATGTATTGAATCCAACTTGTCAGGTGCCCCGCTGTTCCTTGATTAGCAGCGTTACCATCCAAAACTAAGTCGTGAATATACCATCCTGTTTGATGTGTTTCATTTGAAGCAAGCAGTCGCAGTATAAAGCCTGGGTAAGCCGTGTTTGGAGCTAAAAAGAAAGTTGGTGCGGTTGTTGTGTTGCCAAAAAGTTCTATGCCATTTAAGCCTGAATCACTTATTGCAGTTGTCAAGTTGTAAGGGTAGTTTGGAATGTAGTTAACATAGATTGTGGCATCGTCTGAAAGCTGGCTTAAAGCCCAATTCACTTCCGCGCCTGCGTCAGTGCTGTTATGTAGAACAGCTTGAGTTGTAGAATTTGCTATTCCATAAGTCAAGTTATCGCTGTATGGGAATAGCTCTAAATCGCCTTCATGTGAGCCATCAAATTGTGCATTAACTGATGAAGTGAGCGTGTAATTTCCAAAAATAGAGTTATACTGTTCCGCAAAAAAGTCTTCAGTAAAAGGGTCTGGATAAGTTTCGTTGTAGGTTAACGTCTGCTGAAATGCGCGATATGACGCATAAGAATCATTACAACTGATAAGAACACTTTGAGCGCCTACTACTGTAGCCCAAGCAGAAAACCATATTTCCTGACCATTTTCAAGTAAAGGTGGTGAAGAAAAAGTTAAAGGTCGCCAAGCCCAACCGCCACCTTCATAAGTTCCATTAACCGTTTGAGTGATAAGCGTCTTATTTGAAAAATGTGCAGCGTAATGAATTGTGGCGTTATCTCCTTCAGCTACATAAGTGTATGCAGATATGCTTTGCAAATTGCCGTCTTCAGTCATTGTAAAGTTAGAACCCCGAATAACGTTTGTTATGCTTCTAGTGGCTGATTCCGTAGCTGTATTTCCAATATTATACTGAGTTTCATCTGCTTTTACTTGTACTGGAAAACTTGATAAAAACACTAAATAACTACTTAGCAACAATAAAATTAAAAAAATGCTATAACTACGTTTCATCATTTGCTTTTACTCCTTCTTTTTTAATTAATTCTGTAGCCCTAATCCACAATCCAAAACTGCCTTTATTCGAGACTTTCTTGGCTGGGCATCCAGCAACCGTAATGTTTGGTTCAAGCACATCCTCATCAAGATAACTATTTGCGCCAATAGCCACGCCATCAGCAACCCTTATTTTGCCTACAACAACAGCGTTAGGACCAATCCAAACGTTATCGCCTATAACTGGTACACCGTCATCAATGCCTGAACCGATAGTTACGCCTTGATGAATGCGACAGTTAACTCCAGCTTTAACGGCTGAATTAACCACTATAGCGCCTCTATGTGCAATGCTCAAGCCAGCGCCAAAAACGTTAATTGGAATAGTATAACCCATCTGCAAACTTAGTTTCCTTAAATCGTACCTTGCCTTAAGTTGCAAAAGCGTGTTTGCATGACAGTTTAGGTAATACTCCACTTTTCTTAATGCCTGCTGAAAACAGAGTATTTCATGCGGGTTAAAAAAACTGGGTTTAACTATTTTGTCAAGATTTAATGCTAAGTTATCTGCTTTAAGGAAAAAGAGATAATCCTCTTTTGATGCTATCTTATTCAAGCCTGTTTCACCCCCTTTATGCAAGATGGGATAGTGTAGTATGGAATTATCGGTTAGTTGCCTTTTAAGTTTTGTTCCGAATCCACATCTGTATCTGTTAACTTTAAAGAGTTTAGAAAAACCTTTATGTTTAGATGTTGCTAACGTCATACTGCACAGCTCCCTAACTTGAAATGTGAAAGTGTTGTGTGGTTAACTCTAGCCCACGCCTGAGAACT
>JBAZEV010000151.1:0-3778 GCA_041653695.1 Bathyarchaeia archaeon | reverse complement strand
ACACAATCCGCTTAACCTTCACCCTCAACGTTACCCAAGCAGACGTTAAAGTCCTCTTATATAACGGCGCAAACAACATCGCCAACGCCACAAGCAACACCTCGGGGATAGCAATATTTGAAAGAATTAACCTGCAGAATCCCTACGACTACTATGGCAAAGTAGAAAACATCCTCCCTTAACCCCTTTTTAGAGGCACAACATGAAGCTCTCCTGCAGACTGGGACATCACAAGCCCACGAGTAAACTGTTTGAGGGCGAAATAATCCAAATTCAAGTTTGCAGAAATTGCAAAAAACCTTTGAGGCAAAACAAAAATGTATTCTACTCCAAACCATGATTATTTCACAACAGCAGATTTACTCTTAATGAGGGAAAATTATACGCCCTTCATAAAAAAACACACCAAGCATGTTGATAAAGTATTAAGAAAAATGGGACGATAAAAATGAATCCTAAAATAACCCTAATAATCACAACCGCAGCCTTCACCGCTGCAATGCTCACAATCAACTTAATCGCGTGGTTCACTTAATGCCTAACAACAGCAAAGCCGTTATGGAATCCCTCTACAGCTTCGAAGCCGTATTAGCCGCCTGGAGCAACAGCTTGAAGAAACCCGCTGCCAAACGAATCGCAGACCACGTGCACACAATCATAAGTGACGATGTAGCTGAATTAATCAGGACGGCGGAGCAACGCGAAATTTACAGTGACACCAACGGCAAAAACAGGTGACTAAACGTGGTTTCTGTAGAAATCCTTGTAGTGTTAACGGTGACTACAGCTTCATTAATTTTAGTTGAGCATGTTCCCCAGTGGATACGGAATTGGAAAGCAAAACACAAAGTAACCCTATAGGAAGAAAACCAAAATGGAAAAAACTGACAAACAAAAAATAGAAGCTACCTTTTACGTTGAAGAACGCGCTTGGAAGATAATTCAAGAGCATTTCAGTAACGGGCTTATCTGAAACTACGAGCGAGCCGCTTTATTCCCTCGCCATGAGAATGGGTCTGCGGGAGAAGCGGCTCAAACGCCCGTTTTCCCTATAGAGGCATGCATTAACAGTATAATATAACACCGTGATAAATACTTAACGGTACACAGGCGAAACAATATGCCAAAACACCAAACACCCCCCATAAAACAAAAACCCAAACCACACGACTTAATCAAAGAATCACAAGAATGGCACGGCATATACACAACATCATGCAAACCACATCTTCCAATCCAATACTGGGGACAAACCAACCAATGATAAGCATAGAAGACAATCTTCTGCTAACAACAACAAAAAATGAACAAAACCTAACACCAGCAGAACAACAAAGACAAGAACGTATAGACCAACTAATCACACTCCTATTCATTAAAAAGAAAGACATGAAAACAGCCTGCCAAACAATAGGAGTAAGCCGCACAACAGGCTACGAATACTTCCGATCATGGCAAGAACAAGAAGAAGCCCAATTAGTAGACACCGAATTCTGGAGCTTATTCCGACAAGTAAAACGACGCGACCCCGCAAAAGCATTAGATATACTCAGCCGAATCAAAGTGAAGAAGATGGCTGTGCAAGTTGACTTAAAAGCTGAACTTACCGAAACAAAAACAGTAACCTACAACTTGAACTACTCGGAAGAAGAGAAAAATGCAATCCTTACAGCTAGAAGAGCAATCTTGTCTAAACGAAGCAGCACGAATCAGCCTCCAAGCCTTCACTGAAGACCTCGGCTACATAAACGCGCCTTTCCACCTAGAATGGTATGACAAATTAGAAAACAAGTTTAGTCCCCTGAAAATCCATCCAGACCTGCTAAAACGGTTAATGCAGTTCTGGCCCCGAGGACACGGCAAATCAGAAACAACAGACTTCAATTATCTGTCGTGGCTTATAGGCAAATACCCGGATGTACACATAAACATCGTAACTAAAACCGCAAGCCTCAGCGAAGAAATACTCTTAGCCCTCATGACCCGCATAGAATCCGACGAAAGATACATCGACATCTTTGGTGAACTTAAACCTAAAGACGCAAAGAAATGGACAACCAGAGAAATAATAGTTGACCGCCGCGAAATATCAAAGAACCCAACAGTCAAAGCCACAGGACTCAACGGTCCAATCACAGGAGGACGCAGCGACTTAATTATCTGCGACGACATTATAGACGAAGAAAACGTGCGTTCCCCCCTGCAACTTGAGAAAGCTCTCACATGGCACAACAAAGTTCTCGCACCCACACTTTACCCTTGGGGCGGAGAAATCATAATCGGCACCCGATGGCACTACGCCGACTTATACGCGGAGCTTATGAAAATCTATCCCGTAGACATAAAGAAAGCAATCATCAACGAGCAAACACAACAAGTCTTATGGCCAGAATACTGGAGCTACCAAAAACTCGTTGAAAAACGCAGCGAAATCGGCAGCATAATCTTTGATTGCCAATACCAAAACGACCCCACAAGCATGGAGGGGTCACTGCTAAAAAGTAAGTGGCTTCACAGTTGGGATGAAACAAACACAGAATCCCTCGGTGTTTCTCGAACACAACAACCAGACTTTGACAGAATGCAACATTACCTCGGCATCGACCCATCAATGGGTGAAAGCGACTACTTCGGCATAGCAGTATTGGCATACGACCCAAGATCAAAACAAGGTTACCTACGCGAAGTCTGGGCAGAACATCTTGACTTACCCACAATCCTTAAAACAAAACTCCCAGAAATAATACAGCTTTACAAACCCCTAAAAATCTATATGGAGACAGTGTTTTGGCAAAAACTCCTAACGAAGCTTCCAGAGATGCAAGGCTACCCGATTGTCCCCGTGCAAACCGTCAAAGACAAAGAGTCGAGGTTTATCCCTATGAGTAGCCACTTTGAAAGTAAACGGGTTCTCGTTAATCCTCTTCTTCTTAACCGAAGCGAGTTCTGGACTGAATGGGTACAGTTCCCGCGGGGTCAACATGACGATGCTGTGGATTGTGTAGAAATGGTTGTCACTAACATAATTGGTACACATCATCAAGGAAGAGTGAGTTTTGTATAATGGTAAAACTACAAAAATATGTGAACATGAGAATATCTCAAGAGTTTCTACTAGAAAAATTAGGGTTACCAACAGATGGCATCGCTATAATAGGCGTAGATTTTGACCCTAAACATAGAGCAGTAACAATATACCTAACTAGTAGCATAAACAAGGAATTTTTCATTGTAGCTGAAACAGCAATTGCCCCAGATTATCCAGCAATAATAAATGAAGACGACGTCCCAAATTTAAAGGCGCAAAAAAGGATGTGAACAACCAAAAGTGAAACTACAGTTACCTAGATTCTTAAGGGAAGCACACAGGCAGAAAGCAACCGAGAAATTCAAAGCCGCATACGACCCAGCAAGCACAGCTAAACCTAAACGCCAAACGTTTTACCCCGGACAATACAGCTGGAAGTCACGGTGTGCACACTACGACAAACTAACAGACAGCTATAGCCTCGCTAAAGTTGCACCCTTCACCCTCGCCGGGCTCGTCACCGCTACAGGCGTGTTCTTTAAGCCATCTGAGAAGAAACCGCAAAAGAAAACTGTGAAGAAAGACGCTGTGGCACCGGAAGAAAACAGCCTCACAGAGCAAGACACCCAAACATACGCACTCGCAGAGGAAGCTCAGTACCGCGCAGAAAAATTGTGGCGTGAGCAACGGGGCAACGGCAAATTCTACGAAACCGCTTGGCGCATGGCAAAATACGGCGGGGGGTTCTGG
>JBAZEV010000150.1:0-3789 GCA_041653695.1 Bathyarchaeia archaeon | reverse complement strand
AGTATGTCTATGATTTTGTTTTTTGCTGCTTCGGTTATGGTTGATTCAAAGTCTGGGTTTGCTTCTAATGTTTTTGCCTGTTTTTGGGGTTTTATTGGTTCTGGTATGTGTGCGTCTAGGGGTCCATCTATATAGTTTGTTAAGCCTTGTTCTTGTAGGGTTAATTCTCGTTGGAGGCGTTCATAGTTTTCGCGGTGTAGTTTTTCTTCTTTGGTTTCTTTTGGCTGTTGTGGTTCTGTGGTTTCTTGTGTTGGTGCTGGCGGTTTGGTTTTTGACAGTTTAAGGTACGTTATGGTTGTGGTTAGGTAGATGGTTGCTAAACATGCGATTACGAGTTGTTGGTAGGCTGGGCTTGATGTGGATTCGTAGAATTTTGCGTAGCCGTAGAGCCACCATAAGAAGTGGTATGTGATGAAGTTTACTCCTGTGATTGCGGCTAGGAATGCTGTAAGCATTTTAAAATCGACATTCATTTTTAGGGGCTTCCTTTTGGTTTGCTTAAAACGGCTACAAAGTTTTCTGTGCCATCAATTTTTACCTGTATAATTTCGGTGAATCCTTCAGAGTCAGTTAGGGGTATGCCAACTTGTTCAGGCAGAGTAATTGAGTAAACAGAGTTTCCTTTTGGTGATACTTTACGTTTTTCTGGATTGCCTACTTGTTTTCCTGTTAAAACATATGCGGTGCAATCTCGTAGGTCTATGATTTTTTTGTGTTTTCCATCACTGATTAAAACTGTTTCGTCATGCCACCATTCACGGATTCTTTGTAGGACATGTTTTAGTTTATACAAGTTATCACTAATTCAGTTTGTATGTACAGGTGCTTATTAAATCTAATTGAGTATATCTACACCTAAAAGGTGTAGTAACATTCAGTTATAACGGACTCATTTATGTTATAACGTACTGTTATAAAGAATTACTTATTAGAACTGCCATGTTAACGCTGTATTTATAGCAACTTAGAGGAAAAAAGAAAATGGCAAAAACAAAAAACAGTACATTAGCAATCGGATTAGCACTAATTCTACTTTTCAGCTTCGTAGCGTATCAAGCAGGCTGGCTTGGTGACATTTTTGGTTCAGGCGCAAACCCCATTATACCTGACAATGGCGGTTCAGGACAAGTGGCAAACCCAACTGACCAAGTTTCAGTTAACAAACCCTTAAAAATCGTGGGCGTTGACGAACTTGCAGGCGGCGCTCTTGACGGAACAACCAGTGCAATAACAATCTATGATTCTGACGGAAAAACTGTTCTTGAAACAGGCACTTTCAGTTCAGGTACTTTAACAACTGGCGTAAGTTACCAGTCTGGCAAAGTTCTCTGGATAAAATACTATTACGACACAACCATTGACTCATACATGTTCTGGCAATACACTGTTCCAAAAATGACTCAGGCAGATGCGGAATCTTTAACGACTAACCAGATAACTTTGAAGACTCGCGAAGCAGGCGCATACACTGATAGCCTACAAACTTCAACTGGCACAACCATAACTGATGGCTTAGACTTTAACACTACTGGTTCAGCAAACGACACTGGCACAATGACATACACTTTCTTCACTACAACCGATAACACCGGATATCCACAATTCAAAGACCCAATATACAATTTGGACATGAAGGCAGTTCTGTGGGCTGAAATTTCTGGCACAGGTTACAGTTCAATTAGCCTAACAGGCTTTGACGGCAGTTTTGAGCAAGGCAGCACAATGAAGTATTACAAGTACATTCCAGTTAATGACATTGCAAAATACAAAGTTGGCAATGACTACGTGTATAACGGTGCTGGCTCTCACAGTTTCGGATGGAACGCGGCAGGCTTTAGCAACAGTACAACATCTTATCCAACTCTGCAATTAACCCTGAAAATCTACAGCAACGATGCTTACATGCGGCAAATGGGCGATTATGGACCTTATGACTTCAGTGCTTGCGAACAAACCGTTGACTTCATGGATATTTAAGGCGGCTTGACTATGGGAACTTTAGAGAAAAATACCCCTATGCTTCTGTTCTTAGCATTAGGGTTTTTTATGCTCCTTATTTTTCCCCCGTTGATTACGCCTTACGTGACTGGAGTTTTCGGCACATACGTGACTTACGGTGTGACTTTAATCACTTTGCTAGTGTTCTGGCTTGTCTTCAAATATTCCCGTAAAAAGCTTAAGGTCAAGGAATCTTAGGCTTTTTTTCTCTCAATAACAAAGGCGAAAGATGAAACATGAACCCAAAAACTACGATGATTACGTTATTCGTTTTAGGCGTGTTAGCTGGCGCTTTCACTTTTGCATCTTTAGGTTCACAGTTTGGCTTTGGTTTGGCTGGTAGTCCTCCAAGTGGACACCAAGCTGTAGCGGAGCAGGTGCAGATTAACGATAATACTTATGGCAGTGCGTTGTCTGCGGTGTTTGTGCGTTCTGGCGAAACAAGAACCTTAAGCATAGTACAATTACAAAGCATCCCGCAAGAAATTGTTGCAGAATTAGCATTCACTGGCAACGTTCAGTACAGCGTTTGGGAGTACAGACTTGAAGCTTCTGACGGCGCAACTGTAGTGGCTGTAATGACTGTTTGGGGTCCAGGCGATCAAGGCGAATACTTCTGTGAACTTGGCAGGCTTAGCGCGAACGCTTATTCGATTAGTTATCCTGGTGGAAGCTTTAGTTGGCCGCAGGGGTCGAATGTTGGCTTTGTGTACTTTCAGTATGCGCCTTAATTTTCCCTTTTTTCTTTTTTGAATCGTCTAAGTTGAAAAATCAAAGTGGATGGTTACAGGTAGGATGATAGGGCTTGATAAGATAAGTGCGGTTGCAATCACTTTGGCAGTGGTAGCTACTATTATCCTTTCTACTTTTAGCACTACGACAGTGGTGGTTTTTCCAATTACGATTACTGTCGCGGCTTTAGGACTAGAATGGGTGTGGACTCATAGGCTGCGGAAGGGTGAAGAATCAGAACTTGGTGCTGAAGTTGAAAAGAAAATTTCAGGTTGGCAACTGCGGAACATCGGGTTTTACTCTGCCCTTGCCCTTGTTGTCATGTTGGGTACTGGCTACTTTTTTGACTGGTTTGATGTTGGCGCTATAGTTGGGATGGCTACAACAGACGCTTACGCTTACTCGTTGAGTATTGCGGTTGCTGAAGAAGTGTTTTTTAGGCTACTGATTACTGATTTGCTGCTTGTTTCGCATTTGCCAGCGAGTCTTTCACGCTTCAGTTTCTTGGATACGCCTGCTTTCAAGTTGATTGTGAGTGGCGTGTTTTTTGGTCTTGTTCATACTGCTCGTTATGGAGCAAGTTTTGAGTCTATGGCTTATGTTATTGTTGGGGGTTGCGCGTTGAGTTTTGTTTCTTACAAGTGCAAATCTATCACTCCCGCAATAATCGCACACGCAGCCAACAATTTTTTGGCAGTTGGAGGCTTTCTACAATGACCGCTTTTCATGGTAACTTAAACTTTAAAGGAGTAAAAAATGAATGATGGATAAGAAAACTTTGAGAATCGCGTCTTTAGCAATAGCCCTTGTTATAATCGCGGGCTTAATCTACACGTATAATGGAAACACAGGTTCAACGAATCTTGTTTTAACTGTTACTAGCACGCAGTCAGCGTATAGCATTTTGAATGGTGACATGGTAACTTTGAGTTTGGATATGCCGCCTGTTGACACGGAGCCTTTTGAGGTTACTTACTGGATTAACGGAAACAAAATCTATGTTGCCAGTGGAGTGGTAAGTGATTCTTTCAATATTGGGATACGGGTTAACGAGGGCTC
>JBAZEV010000149.1:0-3815 GCA_041653695.1 Bathyarchaeia archaeon | reverse complement strand
AATGAAGTATGCAAAAACCCTAATTTGCCTTACCTTATTTTTTGCAGCCGTTTTTCTGCTTACACGTATAGATTGGGTTGTTAACGGGCTTCTTTACGGTTACGGCTTACAATTTAACCATGTTTGGTATGAACAGTACAGTATAGCCTATTTTTTGCTGTGGCAATTTACTTTAATCGTTTTAGTTGTGGCTTCTAAGAGTTGGTGGCTTCTGGTTTTTATGGAAGCGTTTGTGTTAAGTAGTACTCAAGACCTGTTCTATTTTGTGGTGTGGAATGGAGGGTTTCCTGTGGGGGATTGGACTTGGATGCCGTTGTATCAGACGTTAGGGTTTTATAATACGGCGTTTCAAATCTGTTTTAGTGTGGTATCGATGCTGTCCGCTGCTGTAGTAATAGGAGTGTCTAAAAAACAGTGTAAACATTATTATCCAGAGTCTGACTGCTGGAGATGCCATGTTAAAATGGTTTTGTACGTGTTAAAACAGAGAATAAAAAACTGGTTTTAGCTGGGGTAATCTTTAGTTAACGCTGTTATTCTTATGTCTATTTCGCCTGCTTTTATGCTTGCTGCTTGTCTATCTTGATATTCTGGTCGGTTTGCGCCTGCAATTTTGTTTCGGTCTTCATAGGATGGTCGCGGATGAGAATTAGTTAAGTCATCAGTTAATTCAATAGTTGTTGTGTAGCCAACTGGTGCTGGCTGAATGTTATGGATTATTTTGGTTGCTCGCATATCTTTGTCGATGGTGAATGTTCCATCATATTTTGGTTTTGCGTGAATATGGAAGTATTGACCCGGCAAAGCGTCTTTGAGCATTGGAGTTGTTATTGAGCCAGTTAATGCAGATTTTTGTAGTCTTAATAATTCTGCGTATGCCATTTGAGCCATTAATCCTGAGTCGTCTGTGGCTTTTAAACTGTCATCTTTACCTATGTTATCAGTGATAACTTTAACTTTTAACTTGTTAGCCGTTATGTTTGTACTGTTTTTTGCGATTCTGATGATTGGTGCGCCGCCAAAATGTAAACCGTCAACGCATACGTATGCATTATCTAAATCGTCTACGCGGAAGTTTATTTCGTCAATGTCTGCCCAGTTTGGTGTGCCTGATTCGCTCCAAGAGAAATTTTCATCGTTATATAAAGTTGCATATGGCCCGATTGGTAGACTAAAATGGAACCATTTGTTAGCTGCAGATACATCGCTGGTTATTTCTTTGTAGTAGGAACCTGTTATGCTGCTGCCGCTTACCGTATTTAATGCTACATCTAGGCGTGTGCAAGCGTTTGAGCGTCTAATGTAAAAGTTTAATGTTGGTATGTTGAAGTCTGCCCATTTGTTGAAGTCCCAACTTGCATCTCGATCTGCTGGATAATGAAAGTTCATTGTACCTGTGAAGTCGCTGAATGCTGCTTTGAGGCTGTAGAGTCCCACTATATAGTTTGTGTTGTCATCGCTTAGAGTAGTGTAGCCTGTGTATGTATCCCATAAACTGCTTTGGTTTTCAGTCCAGAAGTCGCCATTGCTTGGGCGCCGCCATGAACCACTGTAAACTATAAGGTTTGCTTCTGACCCGATTGGTTCAAAACGGAAATCCGTGAAATCTTTGCCTTGTACCAAAGTAGCTTGTTCAGCAGTGTTATCGGTTCCGCCGTAGTATTTGCTCCATCCCGTTTGAGAGTTACCTACAAGTTTGAGGTGTAGCGTATCGTCAGTGGTTACAATCCAGTGTGGACCTGCGCTTCCAGCTTGCAACGCCGTTACTAAATCGCATAGGTCATCTATTGTTTTGTTGCATGGTTTATATGGAAAATAAATGTAGGGAATAACGTTTGCTATATTTGCTATAATTGAGGAGTAACTAAAGCCGCTTGATGTGCCGCCAAAAGTACCAGTGACATATTTTGCCAGTATACCATTTGTAGCATCTGTTATGATTTCTGTTATTGTGTCAAGTGTAGGGTTTCCACTTTGGCTTCCATATTCTTCTACGCATACTGTATCCCCCAGTCCATAGCCTGAACCGTCGCATTTTAACTGAATATCCTTTGTTTCTAATATGGGAAAACGTACTATGCCTTTGCATATTGTGGTATAGTCTGTTTCTTTGTCGTCTTTTACGTCAAACTGAAAGGTTGTGCCGTTAGTTACTGTTGACGGGTATAGACTGTTTTTTTTGTCTGGTAATGATATGGTTGCAGTGTCGAATCCGTTTTCTATCCTTGTTATTGTGACTGATGGTGCATAATTGGTTAAGGCTGTGCTGCCTAATGTTAGTTTATTTTTGGGTTGATGCATGTACTTAACCATTTTAAGTGCCTCTTTGAGCGTCATAAGTTATCATGTCATATGCTGAAATGCCTAAAAATCCAACGTTTGCACCAGCATATAGGGCAGTTAAGAATCCTGCGCCTGGAATCATGGCTGCTTGAACTGCAAGTATTGCCATTCTTGCACGCATCGCCATCATTAACAAGTTTCTAAGTTTAGCTGTTGCCGCGTCGATATTTGGGTCGCCAAAGCTTCTTTCAACTATACTCATCATTAAACTTAATGTACGAACTTCTTGGCGTAGTGTTAATTCGCCTTTTGCGCTTTTTTCGTTTATTTCGTCTAATTGTTTTTTGACGCCTTCCAATTCCTGTTTTACTTCGGTTACGCTTGACAACTGTGTTATTTCTCCTATGCTTGTGCTTGGTCTTCCCATGTCAAACTTGAAGAAATTCCCAAAATTACGTTCGCCTTTGTTGAATTCTTTTGAGGTTTCAAGAAGTTTACCCATATTCAATTTGGTGTAATCAATTTTTACATGAACTATAAGATGACATCTACAATTTATGCCAGTGTGACCGTGAGTTAACGGTAAATCCGTGTCTAAATTCCATATTTCGCCGTAAACAGGGTGAATAAGGGCATGTTGATAAAGTGATTGTCCTTCGTATGTTCCGTTTAGTTTTTTGCATTGTTCACATGCGTCTGCTTCGCTTATCCAAGTGAAAGTGTAACTGTATGCTGGGTCAGCGTTAAGTGGTTCAACGGTCATTTATAGGCTCAGCCCGAATCTTTCACTTGCGGTTTCACCTGATGCGTCTCCATGTCGGTATTCGCGCCAAACTAGTCTTATTTTGCCAGTTTCGCCGCTGTAGCTTGGGTGCATTTCGATTAGTCTGGCTTTAAACTGCATTGCGGGGTTGCCAAGGTCTAGCCATGTCCAGTTTTCGTAGAAGCTGCCTCTGTGATGTGTTTCTAAGAGTGCGTCTTGGTTGTTATAGTCTGTTTTAGACCCGTTCGTCTGTGGTCGTTTCCAACTTAAGCTAGTGTCTGAGCTATCGCCATTCCAAGGTTCCATGTCTAAGTCTGCTTCCATCGTGACTTCCATGCTTTGGCTGCCTAATGCTTGGTTTACGCTGCCAACTCTGCCGGGTATGTCTATGATGGCGTCGTTTACCATGACTGGAGGCTCAAGCAATATACAGTTTGGCAAAATGTAGGTGCCCGTGTAAATTTCTACGAAGTCATATGTTACTGTGCCAACACCGTCACAGCAATAAAGAGTTATTGTGTTTATCGTTTTTGCAGTTGTGATTGCTACATCGACAACGGTGAATGCGCTGGATGCTGTTTCAGCCAGCACGGTTTGGGTTCCTGAACTAAAACCTAAAACCACTTTTGCTGTTGCTGCACCTGATGTTTTGTAGCGGATTCTTATTCTGCCATATGTGGTGCTGGATAGGGCAAGGTTGGTTCCGTTAACGGTTGATGAATCGGCACTAAAGACGGTTTGGTTAAGGTACAGGTTGTTGTCAGATGTG
>JBAZEV010000148.1:0-3825 GCA_041653695.1 Bathyarchaeia archaeon | reverse complement strand
AAAATCTGCATCGGCAGTCCATGCGGTTTATGTGTTAACACATGCCCAGCACGGGCAATCACTTTAGTTGAGCAGAACAGAAACAACCGAAAATGACCGACCCGAAACTGTTCAAAGAGGCGTTTCAACTCAAAGAATCAAACTGTACCGTGGTCTCAGACAAACAAAATGGAATAGAAACCGCAAGAGCTTCCATACAACACCACCGCGAACAGCTTGAAGCATACATCAAAGACAACCCCCGTTTTCTTTATTCTCTTGAACCCGTAACCGTTGACGCTGGACCCCGAGTTGCTGTGTTGATGGCACTAGCCGCCAAACGGGCAAATGTGGGTCCAATGGCAGCAGTTGCAGGCGTATTAGCTGACCTCGCAGTACAAGACATGCTCAAAACTGGCTGCAAAGTAGCCGTAGTAGAAAACGGCGGAGAAATAAGCGCAACATCAAACCAACCAATCGACATCGGGTTTGCCGCAGGCGAACAACCGCTGTCCAACGAGATGGCGTTCCGTTTGAAACAGTTCCCCATCGGCGTAGCCACAAGCTCAGGGCAGTTCAGTCACGCCTTCAGTTTCGGAGACGCCGACGCCGTAACCATTTTTGCCGTAGATGCAGGCGTAGCGGATGCTACGGCAACGGCTGTTGCAAACCTGATAAAAGGCGACAACCCAGACGCGGTTATCCGAGCAGGCATACAAACGGCATTAAACATCGAAGGCGTCACAGGTGTCTTCATTTTATACTGCGGAACCGTCGGAAAAGCAGGACAAATCCCAGAAATGGTAAAAGTAAACCAAAAAACGTAGATTTTGTGCTGCAATACCCTGTTTGTGTTACTTGTGGTTGTTTATTTCGAATAGTTCGCAGAGCATTTCGTAGAGTTCGTCGCCGCCTTCAACTTGGGTAAACAGGCTTTGTTCTGCTTTCAGAAGCTTGCCTGCTGTGTCGCAGGTTCGTTTCCATTGCAGTTCTTTCCACATCATCTTGTAGTTTTTGTGTTCTATCCACGCCCGAAACAGCAACACAGTGAACATGGCAACTGTAATTGCGAGGTTTAACACGTATATGCTCAACAGATCCAACCTTACCACCACTAGAAACATTTGGTTGATGTGCAGATTTATTGGTTTAGGTCTGTTTGCTGGATAAAGTTGGTTAACTTTGTGGGCTGTTTGATTTGTGTGTGCAACAGAACCTGTTTTCTGGGTTCATAAGATTTATTACATATTTTACCAGTATCCGTTTTGCTCTCGCCGAGAGCAAGTCTGATCTGCACGCATAAATCCCATTTCATGTAGATCTCAAACCGAGATACCCAAAACTTGATTATAAACGGGTAGCGTGGTACAGACAAACGGTGAGAGCACTTCTAAATCTACAATAAACTGATGTTGCCCTCATGCAGTAAACAATACTCAGGTAGAAACATTCATAAACCCTTTCGCGGATAGACTCTGCACTTGAAAAAAAGGGTGAGGCGTATGTCAAAACCATTTTACGCAAAATTTGAAGTCCCCACTGAGGTGGCAGATGCAGCCTATGAAGCCCTGCGCATAGCCAACCAATCAGGGTCAGTTAGAATTGGAACAAACGAAACAACCAAAGCTGTAGAACGAGGAATAGCAAAACTCGTAGTAATCGCAGAAGATGTCGATCCTCCAGAGGTCGTAGCACACCTACCGCTTCTATGTGAGGAACGAAAAATTCCCTACGTGTTTGTACCCAGCAGAGAAAAACTTGGAGTTTCCTCAGGTATCGAAGTCTCTTCAGCTGCAGCTGCAATAGCCGAAGTTGGTGACGCAGTTTCGTTGATAAAGGAAATCTCAAGCCGAATTGAGGAACTAAAACAGAAGGCTTAGTGAATGAGCAAGAAAGACGTACCTGATGAACTAGTTCCTGCTGAAGTCATCATGGTAGTAGGCAGAACAGGACTCACTGGCGAGATTACTCAGGTTCGGGTACGCGTTCTTGAAGGAAACGACAAAGGGCGTATCATAACCAGAAACGTGAAGGGTCCAGTTCGGGCTAACGACATTCTTGTTCTAAGAGACACCGAAAGAGAAGCAAAAAAGCTTAGAAGATAAACGAGGTAAAAACCTGTGCCAAAGTCCAGACTTTGTTCTTTTTGCGGACACGAATTTGCACCAGCTACTGGTATGATGTACGTGAAGAAAGACGGGACAATACTGTGGTTCTGTTCCAACAAATGCCGAAAAAGCAGTGTCATAATGAAACGTGATTCACGCAAAATAAAGTGGACAAAATACTTCGGCAAAGAAGAGAAAGGACGAGCCTAACTACCGAAACCTTTTTTCTTTTAAACACCTACAAAGCCACAACAACATGGAGGCTTTGCATATGACCATGAACATTGTTTTACTTGGTCCTCCGGGAGTAGGTAAAGGCACCTACGCTGGTTTTCTTTCCAAAAAATATAACATCCCCAACATTTCTGTCGGCGACCTTTTCCGTAACGCCATAAAAAACGAAACCCCGCTTGGATTACGAATAAAAAGCTACGTTTCCAGCGGCGACCTTGTTCCAGACGAAACCGTTATCGAACTAGTTAAAAACAGGCTTGACGAACCTGACTGCAAAAACGGTTTTCTACTTGACGGCTTTCCCAGAACTGTTCCACAAGCAGAGGCAATGCTGAAATTCAAAAACGTTGACGTTGCACTCAACTTTGTTGCTCCAGACGAGGAAATCATGGAACGAATTGGCGGACGCAGAACCTGCAACAAATGCGGCGCTATTTACCACATAAAAAATGTGCCCGCAAAAGTTGAAGGAATATGCGACAAATGCGGTGGCGAACTTATTCAACGTGCAGACGAAAAACCTGAAGTTATCAAGAACAGGTTAGTTGTTTACCGCGAAAAAACACAACCCGTAGCAGATTATCTTCGCAAAAAGGGACTGCTTGCTGACATCCACGCAAACTACCCAATCGAAGAGGTAGACAAAATAATCGCCCAATGCGATAAGCACCTTCAGAAACTGAACTAGCCGCAAACAAAACATTCCTCCTTATTTTTTCTTCAAAACAGTTAGAGTAGAAGCTAAAAGCAACCAAAATGAAATACATTTAGAGGAACAACCTTTGCCAGTAAGACAGCCCATTGTTTCAGTATTAGGTCACATAGATGCTGGAAAAACTAAACTGCTTGACAAAATCCGGAAAAGCAGCGTCCAAGACCGCGAGGTCGGCGGAATCACACAGCATATTGGTGCAAGCTATTTTCCAGTAGAGACCCTGACCCAAATATGTGGCCCATTACTCAAAGGAATAAAAACAGATGTACAGTTACCTGGACTGCTGGTTATCGACACTCCTGGACATGAAGCGTTTGTGAATCTGCGAAAACGTGGCGGCGCCGTAGCCGACATCGCAATATTAGTTGTTGATGTTTTAAGAGGCTTTGAAGCCCAAACATACGAGTGCATCGAAATCCTCAAAGAAAAAAAGACGCCCTTCCTTGTTGCAGCAAACAAGATTGACCGTATACCCGGATGGAAGGCGCGGCCTGATGAAACCTTTACTGCCTCTTACAAAAGCCAAGACCCCTACGTTCAGCAGGCGTTGGACGAAAAACTGTACATGATTATGGGTACATTCTCAAGGCTTGGCTTTAGAACAGACAAATTCTCAAACGTAAAAGACTTCCAAAAAACAATCGCAATAGTACCAACAAGCGCAACAAGCGGCGAAGGCATACCTGAACTTTTGGCTGTGTTGATTGGTTTAACTCAGCAGTACCTCCAGTCCCGTCTTGCAACAACTGAAGGTCCAGCCAAAGGAACCGTATTAGAGGTAAAAGAAGA